>JALXCG010000030.1 GCA_026991065.1 Gemmatimonadota bacterium
TCGATGCGGTGATCGCGGTGGGACCCGATGTGCGCGACAACATCCTCTCAGTGGCGAAAATCCCCGACGAGCGCATGCTCGTTCTGCGCAACGCGGTCGCTTACGCCGAAGCAGCCACTCCAGAGCAACAGCGCGACGCGCGCAGGAGCTTTGACCTGCCGCCGGAGCGCCCGGTCGTCGCTGTGGTGGGGCGCTTGATTCCGGCCAAGGGTGTGGACACGGCGATCGAAGCGATTGGTCACTTGGCGTCATCGCCGGATTGTCCGCTTCTGGTTATCGCGGGAAATGGTCCGGATCGCGAGCGGCTGGAAGCGGTCGCCAACGGGATCGAAGGAGGCGCCGAGAATGTGCGCTTCCTCGGGTTGACCCAAAGAGTATCGGCGCTCCACGATGCCGCAACCCTCTACCTCTCCGCGTCGCACAGCGAGGGTACGTCCATGGCACTCCTGGAAGCGATGGCGCGCGGGGTCCCAGCGGTTGTTGCCGACGCCCCGGGGCTGCGGGACCTGGTCACGGACGGCCGCAACGGGCGCCTCTTCCGCCTCAAGGACGCCCGAGACTGCGCCCGCGTCATCAGCGAGGTGCTCGCGGACCCGGCGGCGGCGAAGAAGATGGCTGCCCTGGCCCAGGAGGAGGTGCGCAGCGAATTCTCGATCGAGACCCTGGCCCGCGAGCATCACATCCTCTACTCCCGCCTGCTCTCGCCAGAATCCTCCACTTGATCTTGCTAGGAGCCTGCCGCGCATCTCCATGCATTGCCGGGAATCGGTCCCACGGCCAACGGTGCGGATGGGGCCTTGCTGGTGGGTCGAGGAACGCTGTGGGCGTTGACAAAAGCCCCGACCGATGACTAGGATCCCGCTTCCTGTAGCAGACTGGTGCCGCAATGATCGGGTCCATTGCTAAGAGTAGATGCTTGAGAGTGCTTGCGGTCGATGGACCACGCGCTCCGGGAAGGATGGTCTTTTTGTGGATCCCGACATTCGATTCATGCGCTTGGCGCTGCAGGAGGCGCGGCTGGCTCTTGAAGCCGGCGAGGTTCCGGTGGGCGCAGTGATTGTGGATCGCGCCGGCCGGGTGCTGGGGCGCGGCCACAACCAGGTCGAAACCCTGCAGGATCCAACCGCGCATGCTGAAATCGTGGCGCTCGGCGCGGCGGCAAATGCGCTAGAATCCTGGCGGCTTGAGGGCGCGGTACTCTACAGTACCCTGGAGCCGTGTCACATGTGCGCAGGCGCAATTGTTCTTTCTCGTTTGGATCGTTTGGTCTTCGGGGCTTATGATCCCAAGGCTGGAGCATGTGGTTCATTGCGCAACGTGCTCCAGGATGAGCGTTTGAATCATCAGGTTCCGATCACGCCGTTGGTTTTGGCGGAGGAGTGCGGGACACTGCTGAAAGATTTTTTCCGCGAGTTGCGGCGCCAGAGAGAAGCGGCGGCGCGCTGGCTGGAAGAGAATAAAAACTGAATATCCGGGAATCTGCCTGTTGCCTCTTCGCATTCGCGCGTAGAGTGGTCGATCGATGGTCGGCCGCCGGCAGGTGACCGTTCAGGAGAGGTGTCCGAGTGGTTGAAGGAGCACGCCTGGAAAGCGTGTGGTCGTGAAAGCGGCTCCAGGGTTCGAATCCCTGCCTCTCCGCCATTTTTTCCTTCGGGAAACGGCGATTTTCACAAAGTGCCAAGCACGGGAAACGCTCTTTCGCGGGGGTGTCGATGCGAATCGCTGCGGCGATTCTGAGAAAATCTATCTGGAGAGGTGCCGGAGCGGTTGAACGGGGCGGTCTCGAAAACCGTTGATCATGCAAGTGATCCGTGGGTTCGAATCCCACCCTCTCCGCCATTTTTCGATTTCGGTATTGCCTGGCGCCGAAAAAGCGTTATGCTGCCGAGTCGAAACGGGGCTGTAGCTCAGCTGGTAGAGCGCTGCGTTCGCAATGCAGAGGCCAGGGGTTCAACTCCCCTCAGCTCCACCATCTATTCACCGCCGGCTCGCGCTCTTGTGCGGGCCGGCGGTGGTGTTGGGGTCCACCCCGCGCTTCTCACCCGGTGAATACCCATTGCTTTTGCGGTCGGTGGTGGTTGAGGGCCAGGTCCCACGCAATTCGAGTCGGCTGAACCCCGCCAGGACCGGAAGGTAGCAACGGCAGGTCGATCCTCGGATGTGCTGTGGGGAAGCTTGGCTTGATCCGCCGCCGGCTGCTCTTTTTTTTTGGGGTTATAGTGGTGGATACTCTGTGCCAAACCCATATTTTCGGTATCCACCATGCCTTCTCTTCTAAGCTCCCGTCCCCTCGATTCGGCCCTCTTCCTGGCTGTTCTGCTTGCCGCTCCAGCGCTGGCGCATCACCCTCATGATGTGATCGACGGGCTTGCCGTCGCAGACGATTTTGGCAGCTCCGGCAGAGCCTATGTGACCTCTAACGGTTCTCTCAATGTGGTCGCCGCCACCGCGGATCACGGCCGTACCTGGCGCGACATCCGCGCCGGTCTGGCGGGGCATACCCACCGCGAGTTGGTTTGTGTCCGGGATGCGCTGGGAGAGGAGCGAGTCTATGCGCTCTCCGACGGAGCCGGCTTGCAGTATCTGAACGCCTCCGCTTCCCACTGGAGCCGATTGCTGCAGGCGGGCAACTTCCGATTCCTCGACGCCGTGACGATTCCGGGTGCGGAGCCGGTGCTGTTTTTCGCGAATGGGGAGAGTGTCTGGCGCTCCGATGATGGTGGCTTCAGCGCCGAAATCGTGTTCGATGCTCCGAACTATCCCGCGATACAGGTTGCGGCGGTGGCTGCGTCCCCCGCGTATGGAGAGGATGGGGTGGCTGCCATCGCCCTGAGCGACGGCACGATCTACGTGGCCAGCCAGCGCACCGGCCAGCGCGTGGCCGGTGCAGTCGATGGCACTCCAACCGCCATCGCGATCTCGCCCGATTTCATCCATGGCCGCAAGCTCTGGGTGGCGACCTGGGGCAACGGGGTGTTTCGCTCCGATGATGGTGGAACAACCTATTCCGCCCACAACAGCGGGTTGACCGACCTGGAGATCAATGACCTGGTCTGCTCGCCCGATTTCCCGGTCCACCCGCATCTCTGGGTGGCGACGCGCGATGCCGGGGTGTTCGGGTCGACCGATCGCGGGAACACCTGGAACCTCTCGGCCCTGGAGGTGGTGAAGACCAATCAGACCACCAACCACTATCGCCATTTGGCGATCTCACCGCAGTATGCTGAAGACAGGACGGTGATCTGCGGAACTTTCGAGGGGGTCTACGCCACGCGCGACGGCGGCGATCACTGGGATCAGGGAAACATCAATCCAACCCGCATGGGACGCCTGCTGCGGGTTTCGCCGGAATATGAGACCGACGGCAACGTCTACGGCGCCGGCTATGGTGTGCACCTGCTGGTCTCGGAGGATTTCGGCAACGATTGGGACATCCGCTTTACCGGATTCCGCGGAATCAGCGCATATTCGATGGCGATCTCCCCCAATTACGGCCAGGATCACCTGGTGGTGGTGGGAATCGGCGGGGGCGTGCGGTTGACGCGGGATGGCGGGCAAACCTATACCGGGCTGGACCTGCCCCCTTATGGAGGCGGCAATTCCGCGCTCTACAACGCGATTCGGACGATCGCATTCTCTCCCGATTTTGCTCATGACCACACCCTCTTCGGTGTGGGCAACGCGGGTTTCTATCGCTCCACCGACGAGGGGGTGACCTGGGAGGTGGGGCCCCCGCCGATCGACCATCCGTGGCACCTGGTGATATCAAGCAATTTCCCGGTGGATTCCACGCTTTTTGTGGCGGGTCCTCACGGCGACAATGGGGTGAATCGCTCCGAGGATGGTGGTCGTACCTGGCTGCCGGTGGGGCCCAATGCCGCGGTCACGGCTCTGGCTCTGCCCAGTGATTATCCGACCACGCATGAGGTCTACTTGATCTCTTCGCAGGTGGGCTTCTACCGCTCCACCGATCGCGGGGAAACCTGGTCGCCACCGGCCGCGGGTCTTGATGATGTTTATCCGACGACGCTTTCCCTCTCCGGCAACTTCGCGGGCAATGGGACGATGGTTCTGGTGACCGAAGCCAATGGTGTGTTCGAGTCGACCGATCGAGGGGTGACCTGGCATCCACTGCCGGCGGCGGGGAATCCAACGGGCGACCGCGAGCAGGCGCTATTGAAGCGCTCTCCGCAGCCCGGTGGGCGGAGACCGGCCGGCGGCCACTCGGTGGCGGTGGTGCCTGATTATCCGGATGATCCGACCATCTTCGTGGGGACCTGGGATGGAATCGTGGGCAGCAAGGATCGGGGAGAGACCTGGTCGCTGCTGACCAACCGCGAGATCTACGACGATGCGCGACCGGAGCCGTGGCTCAAGCGCGGGAGTTGGCGCAAGCTGTCGCAGGTGGATGGGGTGATCAACACCGGACTGACGGTTTCGCAGGAGGTGGGCGCCACACTGACGCTGCCTTTTGTCGGCTCTGGTGTGCGGGTGATCGGCGCCAAGGCGCCGGATGGAGGGGTGGCGCGGGTGGTGCTCGATGGGCAGGAGATTGGGCTGGCAGACCTCTATTCGCCGGAGTGGATGCGCGAGGTGACGATTGCCGACCTGCAGAATCTGGAGCCGGGTTTCCATGTGATCGCGGTAGTCGTGACCGGCGACAAGAATCCGCTCTCCGCCGGGACCAGGGTGGCGGTGGACGCGATTGAGGTCCGCTATTGAGGAGCGCGGGTGCGCGCGCAGGTGAGCCGCCGCCCGCGCGCGGGCGGAGCGACGGGGCGACAGGGGAAACAGCGGGGTGGAGCCGAACGCGGGGTAGATGACCGGACCGGTGTTTTCGGCGAGAGTGATGGGGAGGCTGCCGAGACGCGGCAGCGCAGTTGGGGCGCGGCGGGGCGATGTCGCGGTACTTCATCCCGGAATGGAGATCGGTGAGGTCGGCGCAAGCTGGGTGAAGGCGCCGGGTGACTCGCGGGAACGGGTCTGCTGGAGTTCTGGTAGTCTACTAAGGAATAGCGGAGAGGGTTGAACGCGCGCTGGGCGTGTTCGGCGCGAACCGCGCTGCAGGATTCCCGCTGGCATGTCCGATCAAGGCTTTTATACGGTTTTTGCGCGCAAGTATCGTCCGCGGAAGTTTTCGGAGTTGGTGGCGCAGGGGTCGGTTTCGACGACGTTGCGGAACGCTCTGAAGACAGAGAAGGTGTATCACGCCTATCTGTTTACCGGGCCGCGCGGGGTGGGGAAGACGACTTCGGCGAGGATTCTGGCCAAGGCGCTCAATTGTCCGAATGTGGTGGACTCCGATCCCTGCGGGGAGTGCGAGACCTGTTTGCAGATCGCCGAGGGGCAACACAGCGATGTGCTGGAGATCGATGGGGCGTCGAACAATGGGATTGCCCAGGTGCGGGAGCTGCGGGAGAACGCGGCTTATCTGCCGAAGGAGAGCCGCTACAAGATCTACATCATCGATGAGGTGCACATGCTCTCGATGGCGGCGTTCAACGGGCTGCTGAAGACGCTGGAGGAGCCGCCGCCGCATGTGGCGTTCATCATGGCGACGACGGAGCCGCAGAAGATCCCCGCAACTGTGCAATCGCGCTGTCAGCGGTTTGATTTCAAGCGTTTGACGGCGGAGGAGATCGGCGAACGGGTGCAGTTTATCGCCGATTCGGAGGGGATCGAGATCGACGCCGAGGCGATCTACCACATTGGACGGCTGGCGGAGGGGTCGATGCGGGATGCGCAATCCTATCTGGACCAGTTGGTGGCGTTTTGCGGCGAGAAGATTGCGGGGGCGGATGCGGCCGCGGTGCTCGGGGTGGTGCCGGACGAGATCTATTTGGAGTGCACGCGCTTGATCGGCGCGCAGTCGGCGGCGGAGGTTTTTCCTTTTGTGGAGAAGCTGAATCTGGATGGGCATGATCCCACGCTCTTTTTGCGCGGCTATGTGGAGCATCTGCGGACGCTGATTGCGTTGGGGCTGGGGGCCAATCCGCCGGAGGTTCGGCGGATGCCGGTGGAGTTGCGGGATGCGCATGTGGAGGCGGCGGCGCTGCTGCCGGTCGGGGATCTGGTGCGGGCGGCGCGGGTGATCGGTGAGGCGGAGCGGTCGATTCGGGTGGCGGCGAATCCGCGGCTGGAGTTGGAGCTGGCGCTGGTGCGGCTGGCGATGTTGAGTTCAACGGTGGATCTGGAACGGGTGTTGAGCGGGCTGGGGCAGGGCGCGGGAGGAACCGGAAGGGCGGCACCCGCGGCAGGCTCCAAGGGTGCGGGCGGCGCGGCGCGGGTGAAGAGAGGAGAGCGGATTTCACGGCAAGATGTGGAGGCGTCGGGGCGCCGCCCTTTTGACGCTGTGGGCGGGCAGAAGCCCGCTCAGGAGCGGGGGAAGGGGAAGGAGCGGGGAGAGAAGACGCCGCGGGAGACGGAGAGGATGAACCGGGCGGAGAAACTGGACGCCGCGGTGGGGAGGGGAGGCGAGGCGGAGAAACCGGAAGTGGCAAAGCCGGAGCCGGAGCTGGAGCGGGAGCGGGAGCGGGAGCGGGAGCGGGAGCGGGAGCGGGAACAGGCGCAAGAACAGGAACAGGTTGAAGTGCAGGGGCTGCCGCAACGGCTGTCCCGGCTCTTCGAGGGGCGAAAACCGGTGGTCGCGGCGGCGCTGAAGGGGGCGCGGATGCGGTTGGTCGAGCCGGGGCGGGTCGAGATTCTGGTGGCGGCGGGCAGCAGGTCCGTGCTACCACGATTGCAGGATCGAGAAACTCAGCTGGAGATGCGGCAGAAGATCGAGTCGTGGCTGGGGCATCCGGTGGAGGTCAGTATTAGCGCGAACGCCGCGGCCAAGGGCGGTGGGGCGGCGGGTTCGCCCCGGACACGGGTTCCAAGTCACACGCCCAAGCGTTTTGAAACCATAGACTTGGATAAGATCGCGGCGGATGAGCCGCTGGTGCGGGAGCTGGTCGAGCAGTTCAAGATCGGCTGACTTGCGGGTCGGTGCGACGCTCTCGCAGGCGCGAGAGCCCGGCCGTCTGTGCCATTTCAAGGAGATGAATGCGATGCGTGGAATGCCGAATATGGGCAAGTTGATGAAACAAGCCCAGCAGATGCAGGCCAAGATGGCCGCGCTGCAGGAAGAGATGAAGTCGCTCCGCTGTGAAGGCCAGGCCGGCGGCGGCGCGGTCAAGGTGGTGCTGAACGGCAACAATGAGATTCTCGACATCGAGATCTCGCCGGATGTTGTGGATCCGGAAGATGTGGAGATGCTGCAGGATTTGATTCTCGCGGCGATCCGAAGCGCGCGCCAGCAATCGGACAATCAGCAGCAAGAGGCGATGCGCAAGGCGACGGGCGGCATGGGGTTGCCGCCGGGACTCGGGATCTGAGGTGGGGCGCAGAACCTACCCGGCTCCGTTGGAGGCGATCATTCGCGAGTTGGCGCGTTTGCCCGGCATTGGGCGCCGCTCGGCGGAACGGATCGCGCTCCACCTGGCGGCTTCTCCGGTTGAGGAGGTTGAGCAGTTGGGGCGCACGCTGGTGCGCGGTCGGCGGGCGCTGCTGCAGTGTGGAATCTGCGGGAACTTGAGCGCCGAGGATCCCTGCGCGATCTGTGCCGATCCGCGCCGCGATATCGGTGTGATCTGTGTGGTGGAGGGGCCGAGAGACGTTTCGGTGGTCGAACGCTCCGGGCTGCACCGTGGCCGCTACCATGTGCTGGGCGGTTTGCTCGCGCCGCTCAATGGCGTGGGACGCGATGAACTGCGAATAGACGCTCTCTTGCGGCGGCTGCGGGAGGAAAAGAGCACGGAGGTGGTGCTGCTGCTGAGCCCTTCGCTGGAGGGAGATGCGACGGCGATGTTGCTGCAGCGTGAGATTGCGGCCGCGAATCCCGATGTCCGGTTGACGCGCGCGGCGCGAGGCATACCGGCCGGCGGCAAGCTCGACTATCTGGATGAGGTGACGCTGGGAAATGCCTTCGAGGGGCGCCGGGAGATGCCATGAACCTGCCCAATGCGCTGACTCTCTCCCGCATGGCGGTCGCTCCAATCTTTATTGTCTGCTTGCTGAGCCATGGTTTCGGCGCACGTTTCGCGGCCCTGCTGCTCTTTACCGGGGCGTCGATCACCGATTGGTTCGATGGCTACCTGGCCCGCAGCCGCGGGGCGATTACCGATGTTGGCAAATTGATCGATCCGCTGGCGGATAAGCTGCTGACGTCGTTGGCGTTCATCGGGCTGGTGGCGCTTGGGCGAATCAACGCGATCCCGGTGCTGATCATCATTGGACGCGACCTGCTGGTGACTTCGCTGCGGGCGATGGCCGGCGACAAAGGGGTGGTCATCGCCGCCTCCAATCTGGCGAAGTGGAAGACCGCGATCCAGATGTTCGCAATCGGCGGGGCTTTGATCCATCTCTCCTGGGAAGCATGGTGTGTGCGCCAGGGAATGCCGGTGCCCACGACGGGATTCTGGTCGTGGTGGGCGGTTTTGATCCGCGGCATGGTTTTCACCACGGCGGCCATGGCTTTGTTGTCGGGAGTGCGCTATCTGCGTGCCAGTTGGTCGGCGGTGCGCTCGTGAAAGGGTCGGTCCTCTGCGCGACTCTGGGCGGCGTTGGGTTCATCGGCAAAGCGCCGGGAACACTCGGCACGGCTCTTGCTGCCGTGGTTCTGTGGCTGCTTCCGCTGGGCGCATGGGGCAGGGTCGCTCTGGTTCTGCTTCTGGGTGCCGCCGCGGTGCCGATCTCTACGGCGGCCGAGCGCGAACTCAAGGCACGGGATCCCGGATCAATCGTGATCGACGAGGCTCTCGGCATGGCGATCGCGGTTCTCGGCTTGGCCCATGAGTTCTGGCCGTGGCTCTTGGCTTTCTTGGCCTTTCGTCTTTTCGACATTATCAAGCCCTGGGGCATCGACCGCATTCAAAGCTGGCCCGGCGGGCTGGGAATTGTTGCGGATGACGCCCTGGCCGGCGTCTACGCGAGTCTTTCGGTTCATGCTCTCCTCCTCATCTTCTCGCTCTTTTCCTGACTCCGGAGTCTTGACCGCCCACATCGTAGCGGTGGGCGACGAGCTGGTAG
>JALXCG010000031.1 GCA_026991065.1 Gemmatimonadota bacterium
CTGTGAGCCGCAGCCATTGATCGCCCTGGGGTGTCTCTTGCGACGACCCCCTATCGACGGAGCGGGCCGAGCCTCCCATGATGAGAGGTTGACAATGAGACAGTCCCTGTGGGTTTCCCTTTTCTCTCTCGCGGCCCTGCCAGCCATTGCGACGCCGATGCAGAGCGTGGACGAGGTGGCCACCCGTGTCGAAATGAATTGCATTCCTCAAGGCCGGGACTCGGTTCTGCTTGAAATATGGGGTCCGGTCGCCGAGGGAACTCTGGTGCGCGGCCTGAAAGAGGATGTTCTGATCACCCCGGAGCCGGGCTATGTCGCCTACATCGACGACTATCCGACCGCCAATCTGTTTCACGCCGTGCGCTACGCTTTTGTCGCCAGTGACGGCACGGTCACCGATGTGGTTGATGCGACCTATCCACCGCTGAATCGGGCCGACTACGTTCCGATCGCCACCGAGATCGGCGAGATTCTGCGCGCAGTCCCCAATCAGCGCGCGCAGCCCGCGGCGGCACCCCTCATCGATCCGAGCGCCACCCTGGATGACGGCAGCCGCTGGGCGGTCCTCTTCAGCGGCGGTGTCTCCCAGGCCAACAACCACCCGCGCTACTGGAACGATCTTTCCAACATTTATGTGACTTTGACCAGTGTCTATGGCTATGCCGATGACCACATCATCGTTCTCTGCTCGGACGGCCTGAACCCGGCTGTCGACCAATCCAATGGCCAGAACTCCGATCCCGACCTCGATGGCGACGGCGACGACGACATCATGTATCCCTGTGATCTGGCGTCGCTCGACCTGGTGTTCGGCCAACTGGCCGCGACGCTCACCCCCGCCGACGAGTTGTTCATCTTCTCCACCGACCACGGCAATTCCAATGGCGGCTGGAACACATCTTTCAATCTTTGGGGCGGCGGCAATCTGACCGATGCCCATTTTGCCGCGTTGCTCGCCGATATCAACGCGGGCGACATCGTCACCACTTTCGAACCCTGCTTCTCCGGTGGTTTCATCGACGACGTGGTGGTGCCCCCGGGCCCGCGCGTGGCCTCTTCCGCCTGTCGCCACGACGAATACTCTTGGGCGATGCCACCGGACTATGTCTATGACACCTACGCCTTCTACTGGACGGCGGCGGTCAAGGGCGAGGATGCCTACGGGGTCCCGGTCGATGCCGACGCCAATCGAGATGGCGTGGTTTCGATGCGCGAAGCATTCAACTTTGCCGAGGCGCACGACTTTTCCGACGAGGCGCCGCAGTATGACGACGAGCCGGCCGGCATTGGCGCCGGGATCACGCTCTGGCCCAACGCCGCGGGTCCGCATCTGGTGATCGGCAATGGGCAGGTGGATGACATTGGCGGCAACGACAACGGCAAGGCCGACCCGGGCGAGACCATCGCTCTCGAAATCGAGATCACCAACGTCGGCGGCGAACTCGCCAGCGGCATCACCGGTACTCTCAGCAGCGACGATCCCTATGTCACTCTCACCCAGATCGACGCCGACTATCCCGATCTCGGGCAGTTGGAGAGCGGCGTCGGTGTGCCGCCTTATCAACTGGAGGTCGATCCGCTCTGTCCGGTCGGTCATGTGGTGGTCTGCGACCTGCTCCTGAACGCCGACGGCGGCTACAGCACCGACGGATCGGTGACGGTGATGGTCGGTGACCTCAAGGCCGCGCCGACCGGTCCCGATACCTATGGCTACTGGGCCTACGATCAACTGGATCTCCCCGGTCCGGAGTATCACTGGTTCGAGATCGCGCCGGCAGCCGGTGGCCCCGGCATCCTGAACGGTCCGACCGGCGACGATACCCCGGTCACCCTCAATCTGCCCTTCACCTTCCGCTATTACGGCAACGACTACAGCCAGGTGACCATCAGCCCCAACGGCTGGTTGGCCATGGGCTCGACGACGTCGACCGACTACACCAACAGCGGCATTCCCGACAGCGATGGCCCCGCGGCGATGGTGGCCGCCTTCTGGCGCGACCTGAACCCCACCTATGGCGGCACCGAGATCTGCACCTACAACGACACCGCCTCCCACCGCTTCCTGGTAGAGTGGTACCAGATTGCCCACTATGGCGATTCCGGCACCCGCGAGACCTTCCAGGTGGCGCTTTACGATCCCGCATACGCTGCCATGCCCTCCGGCGATGGCAAGATCCGGGTGGAGTATGCGCAGGTGACCGCGCCCGGCGACGCCACCTTCGGCATCGAGAGTCCGGACGAGGCGGATGGGATCCAGTTCTGCTATGCCGGGCACTACGATGAGCATGCCGCCGATCTGCTCCCGGGAACCGCCATTCTCTATCTGCCCGGCGGACTGCCCAGCGGATTCAGCGTCACCCTCACACCGGCCGGCGCGCCGATCGTGATCCCGCCCGCCGGAGGCACGGTCGGCTACAACGTCGCCATCGCCAACCAGAGCGGCTCCGCCCGCAGCGTTGACCTGTGGTCCGTGGCGGAACTACCCACCGGCAGCGACTACGGCCCGGTCGATCTGCTCCAGGGCCTCTACCTGCCGGCCGGTGCCACCGGCAACCAGGACCAGGAGCACACAGTTCCCGGTTCCGCCCCCGCCGGCTCCTACCACCTGCGCTTCCTGCTAGGCTCCTATCCCGACGAGGTGTGGGGTTCCGACCGTTTCGGTTTCAGCAAAGAGCCGTAAGAGGGGGCTGTGGAGGGC
>JALXCG010000032.1 GCA_026991065.1 Gemmatimonadota bacterium
CCGCGTGCACCGCGCCCACCGTGCGCGCATCCAACCAATTGGCCACCACCGCCGCGGCCGTATCCGCGCGCCACTCCTCCGCGGTTCGATTGCCGGGCCGGTGGCTCAGCGTCGGCCCGGCCGGCGCCACGCCATCGATGCTCAGAACCGGCGTCTCCAGCGCCGCGTCGCCCACAACCCGCAACTCAATCGCCATGCCGCAACCACCCTCCAGCACCCGCGTGGATGGCAAAAGCGCCGGCCGCCCCCGCGCGACCGGCGCTCATCGTCCAGTTTCTACCGGCCAACCGACCGCCGTGAACTAAACACTGCCGTTGGTGCCGCTGATCTGCGCCCGCACCACGTCGCCCCCCTTGCGCAACGCCTCTTCATTCAGCGCGACCAGGTGCTTGCGCCCGCCCAGCGCGCCGCGCAGCGCGTTCAGCAACGATTCCTCCGGCAGCAGGTGGGTCGCCGCCAGCAGCGCGCCGAGCGCGACCGTATTCTTCACCACCGGCGCTCCCATCTCCAACGCGATCGCCGAGCAGGGCACACCGAACACATGCACTCCCTCGGCGATGTCGTCCGGCAGCTCCTTGACCACGTGACTGTCGTAGACGATGTAGCCGCCGGGCAGCACCGTGTGGCCGAACTTCTGCAGGCTGGGAGCGTTGAAAGCGAGCAGCGCATGCGGCGCCGGCGACGCCGGTGAAAGCACTTCGGTATCCGCCACGTGAACATCCGCATAAGAGGTTCCGCCGCGCGACTCCGGCCCATAGCTCGGAATGTGGGTGGCGTCGAAACCCTCGTTGATCGCCGCGCGGGCGATCAGCATGGCCGCCGTCTGCGCGCCATCGCCGCCCGATCCGGCCAGCTTCAGCGCCACGTCGTGGGCATGCAGGTGACTGGGAAACGCCTTGGCGAAACGCGCCTCGGCCTGCTCCCGCGCCCCCACCTTGGCGAGCAGCGCCTCGGCGGTATAGTCCGGCGTCGGCATCTCCTCCTGCGGCTCCGGCTTGGTGTCCTTGAGCAGGCCCAGCGGAAACACCTTGGTCATCTCCTTCTCGACCCACTCCTCGGTCTGCTGCGGCGTCATTTTCAAGTGCGTCGGGCACTCCGCGAGGATCTCCACAAAGGTGAACCCGCGATTCTCCTTCTGCAGTTTCAGCGCCTTGTGGATCGCCTTCTCCGCCCGGCGCCGCTGCTTGTTGTTGAAGAGTGCCACCCGCTCGACATAGACCGCGCCGTCCAACTGCGCAATCAGCTCCGCCACCTTGGTCGGCTGCCCCTGGAAGGTGCCACGCCCCATCGGCGAAGTGGTGGAGCGCTGTCCCATGAGCGTGGTCGGGGCCATCTGCCCGCCGGTCATCCCGTAGATCGCGTTGTTGACGAAAAAGATCGTCATCGGCACCCCGAGTTGCGCCGCATACATGATCTCCGCCAGCCCGATCGATGCCAGATCACCGTCGCCCTGGTAGCTGACCACGATCGAGTCGGGATTGGCCAGCTTGTGACCCAGGCCCACCGCCGGCGCCCGCCCGTGGGCCGCCTGGGTGTTGCCGGTGTCCATGTAGTAGTAGAGAAAGACCGAGCAACCCACCGGCGAAATGGTCACGGTTCGATCCTGAATCTCCAGATCCTTCAGCGCCTCGGCGAAAAAGTTGTGGATGATTCCGTGGCCGCAGCCGGGGCAGTAGTGGGTGGTCTTTCCCTTCAGGCCCTCGCCGTGGGAATGACGCTCGAAATGGGTATAGAGGGCTTTATTCATCACTTGGCCTCCTCGATCTCGCGGATCTTGGCCACGATCTCCGATTCATTCGGCAGCACGCCGCCCATGTGGCGCAGATGGTGGAACCGCACCCCGCCGAGGTCGGCATGGGAGAGAGCCAGACGCAGCTCATCCTCGAGCTGACCGTTGCTCGCCTCGACCACCAGAATGTCGCTCAACTTGTCCCAGCGCGCGCGCAGCGTGTCGATCGGGAAGGGCCACACCGTGATCGGCTGCATCGCCCCGATCTTCATCCCTTCCGCGCGCAGCGCCTCGACCGCGCCCTTGACCATCCGCGCCGGCGTGTTACAGGCCACCACCAGCAGCGAAGCATCATCATCGCCATAGGTCGTGGCGCGCTGCTCATTCTCGATCATCGCCCGGTATTTGGCGTTCAGATGCTCGTTGTGTTTCTCCAGATCGTGCTCATCGAGCAGAATCGACGCAATCAAGTTGCCGCGGTGTTCGGCATCGCCCCACACCGCCCAGGAGGGCCGCCCGGGCTTGATCATGTGATCCGGCAGGGTCACCCGCCCGGTCATCTGCCCCAGATAACCATCCGCCAGCACAATCACCGGATTGCGGTACTTCATGGTGAGGCGCATCGCCTCCATGGTGAGATCGAGCATCTCCTGCGGCGTGGTCGGCGCCAGCACAATGGCGTGGGTGTTGCCGTGCCCGAGCCCGCGGCAGACCAGCTTGATGTCGGCCTGCTCGGGACCGATGTTGCCCAGCCCCGGGCCGCCGCGCATGTCGTTGATCACCACCCCGGGGACCTCGGCGCCGATCATGTAGCTCAGCCCCTCCAGCATCAGACTGAAGCCGGGCGAACTGGTGAACGTGAGGTTGGGCATGCCGGCCGCGCCGCAGCCGTACATGTGGTTGATCGTCGCCACCTCGCTGATCGCCTGCAGGAACACCCCGTCGAGCTGCGGCAGGATCGC
>JALXCG010000033.1 GCA_026991065.1 Gemmatimonadota bacterium
GCAGCAAACCCACTGGCGCATCCTCACCCGCACCTCTCCGCCGACCCCGCGCCACGTCCAGGCTCAATCGCTGGAGATCAAGCGCACCCTTCCACTGAGTCCGGATCTCGCACTCTACCCCCTGCTCACCGTCACCCTCATCGACTATCTCGACACCAGCCAGATCCCCGGCGCGCTCCCCACAACCGCGGTCCAGGAATACTCGCCCGACGCCGCCGCCACCCACTTCGCCGGCCTCATCTCACCCGCATCGGCCTGGCCACCGACCCACATCGAAGCCCTGCGCAAGGATTCTCAAGTAATCGTCATCGGCAGCGCCGGCTATCTCTACGCCGAGGCCGCCCAGCAGCTCCGCGCCGACCTCAAGACCCTCATGGTCGCCGGTCAAAGCGCCGCCACCACCCGCTACTCCACCCGCCACGCCCAACTGACCCAAAGCGAACGCATCGCGCAAGCCCAACGCCTGCTGCAACTCATGGGGTTCTACCCCGGCCCTCTCGACAACCGCTGGGGCCCCCTCTCCCGCGCCGCCATGGAAGCTTTCCAGGCCACCACCAAGCTTCCGGTCACCGGCGCCGCCGATTCCCTCTCGGTCGCCGCGCTGCGCGCCGAAGCCGCTCACTACACCCCCTAGAACCTCCCCACATCCAGGCCGATCTCCCTCAACACCTTTTTTCCTTCTTGTGCTCCCGCAACGCGCATCTATCAATCCCGCTCTCCCATCGGTGCACACCCGCGCTTCTCTTCCTCCCCTTCTCACCGAAACCGCGCCACGCCCAGCGCCCCAAGCTCCAGGCTCCCAATCGCTCCCCACGCTTCCCCGGCGCGACGGCACCAAAATCAACTGGTCGCCGCCCCCCACGGACGCTATTCTAAAGTTTTGCTTTTTCCGGTGGTTCGCCCAGCGTGGCGCCCCCTCGTTCAAGGAGCATTTGCATGGACCCGCGGACCCGCGACCTTGCCATCGCCATTCACCAGGCCCTGGCGGCGGCAATTCCCACACCTCCCCCGCTCGACGAGGTCCACTCATGGATCGCGATTCCGCCCGACCCCGAGTTGGGCGACTACGCCCTCCCCACATTCAAACTGGCGCGCCTACTGCGCCGCGCTCCGGTTCAGATCGCCCAGGAACTCGCCGCCTCCATCACCCTCCCGCCACGCTTCCGCGAAGTCCGCGCCACCGGTCCCTATCTGAACTTCTTCTTTGACATCGGCGCCCTGGTCCACGCCACGGTCGAAGAGATCCGCGCCGCCGGCGACGCCTACGGCACCACCCGCGAGGGCGAGGGCCAGACCATCGTCATCGACTTCTCGTCGCCCAATCTGGCCAAGCCATTTCATGTCGGTCATCTCTGCTCCACCATCCTCGGCGCCAGCATCGCCCGCCTCTACGAAGCCCGCGGCTACCGCGTCTGGAAAGCCAACTACCTGGGCGACTGGGGCGTGCAGGTCGGTTACCAGATCCTCGCCTGGCGCCGCTGGGGCGACCCCGCCCGCCTTGAAGCCGACGGCATCGACTACCTGACCACGCTCTACGTGCGCATCAATGAACTGGCCAAAAGCGATCCCGAAATCGATGCCGAAGCGCGCCAGATCTTCAAGGCCCTCGAAGCGGGCGACGCGGACTGCCTCGCCCTCTGGGAGCGCTTCCGCAACATCACGCTCGACTCACTCAACCACAGCTATGCCCGTCTCGGCATCCATTTCGATGCGTTCGACGGCGAAGCATTCTGCGAACGCAACGGCCTGAGCGCAGCGGTGGTCACCCGCCTGCGCGACGAACTCGGCCTCGCCGTCGAGAGCCGCGGCGCTCTGGTGGTCCCGCTCGACGACCTCCAATTGCCCCCGCTCATCCTCATGAAGTCCGACGATGCCAGCATCTATGCCACCCGCGACCTGGCCATGGCGATCTGGCGCTGGGACAATTTCCACTTCGCCAAGAACATCTACGTTACCGATCAGCGTCAGGCGCTCCACTTCCGCCAGGTTTTCGAAGTCCTGCGGCGCGCCGGGCACGAGTGGGCCGAGCGCAATGTCCACGTCCCCTTCGGCCTGGTCAAGATCGTCGAGGGCGACCAGATCCTCCCAATGAGCACCCGCGCCGGCAAGATGATCCGTCTTGAGGAGCTGCTCGATCGTCTGGTCGCCGCGGTGCGCCAGATCGTCGAGGCGGAGACCACCCGCCGAGCCGACCTGAGCCCCGACGAACTCGATCGCGTCTGCGAAGCGGTGGGAGTCGGCGCCGTTATCTTCTGGACCCAGGCCCACGGCCGGCGCAACGACCTGCTCTTCGACTGGGAGCGCGCCACCGACACACGCGGCGCCACCGGCCCCTATCTTCAATACGCCCACGCCCGCCTTTGCGGTATCCTGCGCAAAGCCGGCGGCGAAGTACCCAGCGCCGATGCGACCGCTTCGGCCGTGCTGAACTCCGCCGAAGAACTGGCCATCGCCAAGCATCTGCGCGACTTTGGAAGCGCAATCCAGCGCGCCGCTGACGCCTACGAACCCTCCTACCTGGCGGAGTATCTTCTCGATCTGGCCTCCTGCTTCTCTACTTTCTACGCTCGTCACCGCGTGCTCAAGCAAACGCCCGAAATTACCGCCGCGCGCCTGCGCCTGGTCGACGCCACCCGCATCGTCCTGGCCAAGGGCTTGGCCATTCTCGGCCTGAAGGCCCCGGAACG
>JALXCG010000034.1 GCA_026991065.1 Gemmatimonadota bacterium
CGGATCGAGGTCGGTGGCAATGTGCGCGGTGTCGTCCGGTGTCGCGGCTTCGCCGAACGCAAACCGGTCCACCGCCACCAGCCCGCTGTTGCGCGTCATCAGCGAGCGCTCCACCCGCCGCACCAGCTCGGGGTGGCAGAATCCGCAGGTGCGGGCGGCGTTGCTCAGATCCCCCGGCACCCGGTAGATCTCCTGGTGCGCCGCCTCCGCGTCGCGCGCCTCGGGATCGCCGCCGTGGCAGATGCTGCAACCGATCCGCTCCGGCCGATGGGTGGTCGAGAAGCCGCGCATCTCTCCATGGCAGAGCAGGCAACCCGCCGGCCGGCCAGCGACTCGCGGCAGCGGCGCCAACCCACTCTCGCCCACCGCCGGCCCGGCGCCGCCGGCATCCGCAACAACCCCGGCGGCCCCGGCAAGCCCGGCGCTCGCGACAACCGCCGCGACCACTGCCCGGAACATCTACTGCACAGTCAAATCGAAGTCGGCGTAGGCCAGATGGTGGAGCGGATTCTGATCGCCGAAAGGCGCCGCGATCGTTTCGAAATTGTAGAGCCCGGCCGGCGTGTTCGCGGGCAGGGTGACCTGCACGTGGAGGGTGGATTCCATCCCGCCGGGAATCGTCACGGCCGGCTGCAACATGACCGCGTAGGGAGAGAGTGCGCCCAGCGCCGGGCTGGTGACCGAGAGCCACACATCGGTGGTCTGCGGGGCCGCCGACAAACTCTTGACCTGCAGGTCCCAGCCGACGCTCTGCCCGGGAACCGCGCTCATCAGATCCTGTGGGATCACGAAGCTCAGGGTTGCCTCGCGCGCCGGATCGTAATAGTGAAGATAGCGTCCCTGGGTCGACGAGCGGAAACCGGAGATCCAGCCTTCGCTCTCGTTGATGAAGTCCATGCCGCGCGGATCACAGTTCACATGGAAATCGGAGCGCACCCAGGTCTGCCCGCCGTCGAGCGTGTGGTAGAGCTGCGAGCGTTGCTGCGAAGCCCCATCATTGTGGCCCGCCGCCCAGCCCTCGCGGCGATTGAACATCTGCAAGCAGAAGAGCGCGGTCTTCTCGCTTTCGGCGTAGGTCTGCTCCTCCCACGTTGCGCCGCCGTCGCTGGTGTGGAAGATGTGACCCAGATAGGGACCGGACTGATCCGGCGTGTAGCTGTAGTAACCCACGATCCAGCCGTCGTTGCGATTGGCGAAATCGACGTCGGTCACCGTCCAGCCCGGCTGGGAAAAGAGCGGCGTCCAGTTGCGGCCGGCGTCGGTCGTCTTCTCGACGATCGCGTGCCAGGTGGAGAGCCCCTGGTCGCCCGGTCCGTAACCCACCGCGGGCAGCCCCTCGCCATCGAAGTTGCCGAACTGGGCCGCCGCCGAATCCCAGGGCCACTTGCCGCCCGCAATGTAGCCCTCGTCGCGATTCAGAAAATCCAGCGCCGTCGGCCAGGCGGTGTCCGGGTAGTTGTTGTAGTCCCAAAGCCGTTCGTCCCACGTATTGCCGCCATTGCTGGAGTAGGCGATCCCATACTTGGTGACCAGGAAGCGGGTCCAATACCCCACCGCGATCACCACGTCCGGCTCCGGCACCTGCAGCGTGGTCCACCAGGCGAAGGCGCTCTTCGACCAGACCCCGTCCCAGGTCTCGCCGCCATCATCGGAGCGTTGAATCGCCTTGGAGCCGAGAATCCAGCTCACTCCCGAGCAGAATGCGCGGTCCGGGCCATCCCAGCTGGCCCCGGTGAGTCCGACGAGAGAGACTGGATTGTCAAAGGTGTTGTACCAATTGTGCCCGCCGTCAACGGTCTTGAGCACCCGGGCGCCGATGCCGTCCTGGGTGCCGCCGGAGATCCCCATCTTGCTGTTGAGAAAATCGACCTGCAGATGCAACTCATTGATGTTGGCGATGATCTCCCACGAACCTTCAGCCCCGGCCGCCGCCGGCAGCAGCAGGCCCAGGCCAAGAGCCCAATACCTGGAATCGATGCGCATGATCGGTCCTTTCCTGAAGAGCGTAGCGCCGGGATCGCCGCCCGAGGGCGGTTTGCAACCACCGGGTGCGCGCCAATGCCGGTCACGCTGAGGTTACCACGGATCAGGCGGTCATGGATTGCCGCGCCCGCAGGAAATCACTGCACGCCGGACGGTGCCGCGCCCCCGGTTTCCGCTCCTGCTGCGGCCCCCGACCGGCCTCCGCACCAGGCTTCGATCACATCCTGCAACTCATGCGTGCGCACTGGCTTGGCCAGGTAGTCGTCCATTCCCGCCGAGAGGCAGAGTTCGCGGTCGCCCTCCATCGCATTGGCGGTCAGCGCCACTACCGGGGTCCGCACCGCGCCGCTTTCGCGCTCCTGCTCCCGCAGGCGCCGCGTCGCTTCGAAACCATCCATCCCCGGCATCTGGCAGTCCATCAACACCAGGTCGAAATCCTCGCGGGCGAAGATCTCCAGGGCCGCCTCGCCGGAATCCACGCTCGTCACGTCGCAACCGAGGCTGCCGAGCATGCGGTTCGCGACCAGCGCATTGATCCGGTTGTCGTCGACCACCAGAACCCGCACCGGCGCGAGTGTGTGCGGCTGGTTGCCGACCTCCGCGTCGCTGCCGGCCGGTGGCGGCCCACCCGCGGCAACCTCCCCCGCGTCTCCGCCGTCTCTGCCGTTTCCGCCGTTTCCGCCGTTTCCGCCTTCTGCCCGG
>JALXCG010000035.1 GCA_026991065.1 Gemmatimonadota bacterium
CATAGCGGCGCGCCTTCGACAAGTTTTCTGCCCATTTGGTGCAAGCAGAGGCATCGGAACTGCTCTTCTCGCAGGCACTGCGAAATGCCTGAATCGCCTGCGTGGTATTCCCCAGCTTCTCATAGAGCAGCCCCATGTTCTTGTAGGCCTTGGCATAGTTCGGCTTGATCTCAACGGCCTTCTGGTAGGCGGCGATCGCCTCTTTGGGGGAGCCTTTCTTGTCCAGCACCAAGGCGAGCTTGAAATAGGTCCTGGCATCCTTGGGGCGGAGTTCGAGGGCGCTCCGGTAGTCGGCGATGGCCCCGTCGTAGTCGCGCAGATCGGTCTTTACGGCGGCTCGCGCGCTCAGCGCCTTGGCGTATTTCGGGTCCAGGGCAATCGCTTGATCCAGTGCCGCTAGAGCCAACTTGGGTTTGCGCAGTTTCCGCTGGGCGAGCCCGGCGCCAAAGTGCGCCTTGGCGTTTTTCGGGTTCGCTTCGATCGACTTCTGATAGGCCGCGAGTGCCCCCTTGTAGTCGCGACTCTTGAATGCGGCATTGCCTTCGTTGAAGAACTTCTTTGATGGGTCCACCACCGTTCGTTCCGACACGGCCATCTCCCCGCGAGGATCCGCATCTTGCGCGAAGGCGGTCACACCGGCTCCCAGAGCCAGAAAAAGCAGAAGTCCAATACGAAGCATGAGGAACACCTCCGAATACAATCAAAAAAAGGGAATCCGCGGAGCGCCGCTGGCAGACGCACGCCTCCACCAATGCACAAGGAATGCCACGAACTAAACTTACAGTTTAGAAACCCGGTTGCCCAAACGTCAAGTCACTGGCTGCGAAAGGGCGGGAACGACCATCGACACCTGGGTGCCCTGACCACTGGCCGAGCGCAGGTCGATGCCCCCGCCGTGGGAGCGAACGATTCCGTAGACCACCGACAACCCCAAGCCCCGCCCCCGATCGGGACCACGCGTCGTCACGAACGGGAAGAACACCCGGTCGACAAGATCATCCGGAACCCCCGGTCCCTCATCCACCACATCAATGCGCAGTACCCGGTCGCCAACCATCGGCACTGCCGCCGCGGCGTCGAGCGCCGCCATCGCCCCGAAGCCGAAACGCAGATGGTCGCTCTGGCTGAGCGGCGAGATGTCGGCGGAAACCTGAATCGTTCCGCCCATGCCGCTCTCCTCCATCGCGTGGACCGCATTCCACACGACATGCTCGACCGCCAGAAGCATCTTGTTCGGATCAAGAAAAACAGCCGCTAGTTTGAGCGGCGTGGAGAGAAGCAATCGAACCCCATGCTCCTCGACCCGCGGCCCCATCTCCCGCACCGTCTTGTTCAGCCACGCAACCGGTTCGACCCGCGCATAGTTCAGTCCATCCGCACCCATGAAGGTCAGCAGTTCGTTGATTAGATGACTGGCCCGGAACGCGCTGTTTTCGATGATATCCAGCCGCTCCGCCAGATCACTCTGTTCCACCTGGGTGCGCAGGAGTTGTGCATAGCCGGCGATCGGTGTGACCAGATTGTTGATCTCATGCGCCAAGCCGGCGGCCGAGTCTTTGAGCGCGCTGAACTTCGCCGCCCGCAAAAAAGCCGCCCGCGCAGCCGGCGATTGCTCCTCATCAACTCCCTGGCGGTGGACGTGGTTACCGCCATCCACAAGGCTCGGCTTGACCTCACCGGGCTCGATTCGCTCAATGCGCACCTCGGGCCTTGCGGCGGTTGAATCCGCCTTGGTCATGGTCACGTTTCCCCTGACCGCCCGCGGTAACCCAATCTTTGCCGCCAATCTCCGCAGAGCCCCCGTCACCGTGCCATCATGCAGCAGAAAAGTCAGTTCCGAGCGCCCACCGGAAGTCGCCGGACGCTCTGGAAGCGCCAGATATGTGGGCGTGACAAGCGTTCCGAGAATCTGCTGCGTGGCATCCGGCGGCCAAATTGCATCCCCATACCAGAGAACAATGGCATCCGCCCGGCGGTCCGCAGCCAGCAGACAACGATCCACCGCGGCTGCATCGGCACAGCGACGCACCCGTGCCGTAATCCCCCATAACACCGCCGGCAAACGCACGGACGGCGAATCTTCGGTCGCGGCAACCACGAGTTCAACATGGAACGGGCGAGTCCCACGCAGCGTTTCGTAGTGGCCACCTCGGCCTTCACCCATCAGGGTTCTCCCTCGGCCATTGGACACTACTGCGGGCATTTCCTCCGTCCGAACGGCACTCCTCCCCCGCGGACGTGAGCAGCAGCCGCCAATCCAGACATCTTGAACACTATGATGGAAGAATGACCCCATTTGTCAACTAATGTCTAACAGAAAGCGGTTTCAAATCGCGGAAGCAGCCTCGCGAGAGCATCCGGACCGGCCCGGATTGAAGCAACTCCCATAACTCCCCGTGCCGCCGAAAAAGAACCAGCTCGGCTGGTTCTCCCGTTTTCAACCAACCGGTCGAAGGTGGATCTCCTCCCGCGTAATCCACACCGCTGGTAAAAAGCTCCATCGCTTGCCAGGCACTCAAGGCCCGTGCATCCCGACGTTGCACCGCCGCGCGCATGCCCGCCCATGGATCGAGTGGTGTTACGAAGGCATCGGAGCCTCCCGCCAGCGGTACACCGGCCGCCAGAAGCGCATGAAAATCGTTGGTACGACTGGCCCGCTCCTCCCCCAAGGCGACCTCATATTC
>JALXCG010000036.1 GCA_026991065.1 Gemmatimonadota bacterium
GCACCAGCAACAGCACAATCGGCAGCGTCAGGATGACCTCTACAGCGGTCTGCCCTTGCCGTCGGCGGCTCATGCAACGCCTCGCCACAGTTCCCAGATGGTGCCCAATGCCAAAGCGACGCCAAAAGGCAACATTTCAGTGCGCCCATCCGCAGCGCGCGGCAGAATCGCCCGCTGCCCGCTGCGCGCGGCGACCACCACCGCTTCAAGGAGCGCCCATGTGCGGCGCAGAAGCTCCCCGAGCCGCTTTCGCCAAGCCATTGCGACAAGAGCCAACAGACCGCCGAAAGCTGCCCCCACAACGAGCACATGGGCGGCGAAACCGACCCCGCCAAGCGAACCGATCGCCGCCATCATCTTTACGTCACCCATGCCCAGCGCACCGGGAACAGCCATGGCCAGGAGCCAGGTAGAGCCGAGTCCGAAGCCGAGTCCCATCACGCCGCTCTCCCAGTGCCCGGAAAAACCGTTCAGGACGAGCCCCAAAAGAGCAAAAGAGTAGGTCAGCCGATTGGGAATGCGGCGCTGGCGCAGATCCATCGCGGCGGCCGCCAGGACGAAGCACAGCAGGGCGAAAGCCGGCGTCGACTCGATCGCAACCGGGCTCGTCTGCATCACCGCCAGCCCCTCTCCGCGAAACCGGTCAGCGCCAAGAGCAGATGCTCCGCACGCGACTGAATCGCATTCGATACAGTGGTCCAGTGCGCGCTTCCGCCACGGCTCCTCCCCGGCACGGGCGCGACGCGGCTCAATGCTTCGCGCCTAATTGCCAGGATCCGTCATCGCCAAAGAATCCGCCGTGCGCTGCAGCGCATCCGCGATTCCAATTCCCAATCTCTCAGTGGAGACGACCAAAGCCACCGCGATCAAAGCAACCAGAATGACATACTCGACCATGCCTTGTGCCTTTTCAGCTCGGGACCTGGAGGTTGAGTAATCGGTTACAGTCATGATCATTGAGTGGCTTTTCGCCCGCCCGAGAAGTTCAGTGCAGCCATCGCGGGCCCGGAAAGATATGCGGCATTGGCGCTCTGCCGACCTACCCTCTTCCTGTTGCGTTCGAACCTAGGGAAGAACGCGTCCATCCAGTTCGTTGGTGGCGGAATCAAAAATCTCGCCCAGCTTCCCGCTGAACTGCGTCACCACAGTAATCAGCGCAATCGCAATCAACGCAATCAGCAGGGTGTATTCGGCCAACCCTTGGCCACTTTCATCGCTATGTAGTTGGCGCAGCAGTTCCATGGAGCAAGCTCTCCTCCCTCAATGGCGGTTTTCAGCGCGACCGGAGTTCGGCACCGGCCCGAACCCGCGCCTCTCACCAGATTCCGGCGCGAAACTGCGGAATCCGAGGTAAAGAACACGGGGCAACGGAGCTAGATGCAAACACGATAACCCACTTTGATCTCTCTTTGCAAAGCACGCGCCAATCGCCTGGGATTATCCCTGCTCACCGGGCCAATCTCGCGGCCTCCCAGCGGGCATACGCTTAGGGACTTCGGGAGAACTCCCCCGGACTACCCCGCAACTTCCGGATTGGGGAATACCGCCCAGCCCCTGGGTGCTCTTACCAAAACGGCGTTGCAAGGATGAGGGCCACGCGGCGCACATACTGATCCAGCGAATCCAGGAAGAACCCCTGGATCAAGAGCACCGGGAGAGAGATCAGCAGCAGAACCGCCACAAACTCTGCCAGAGACTGCCCACCACTCCGATCCACCACCGAGGCCCCCTCGGCATCGTCGGTCAAGGGCTTGGCTCCCCGCGGTGTATTCGAATGCGCAGGGGAAGGTGACTCTCCGCCCTGCCAGCGCGGAGAATCCGATCGGCGTCTCATCGTTGCGCCTCCACGCGACAGGCTCCCAACTCCCGTTCATACTCGAGTTCACGCTCCAGACCCACAAGGCGGGCATAACATGCAATGCCCTGCCGGTGGCGATCGGTGAGCCGATAGTCGATTGCTTCGGTCAAGTAACGGGCCAGGAAGGGCCCTTTGCCACCGCTCGCAAACGGATCCCGCCGCAGATAGTCGGTCAGTCCGGAGAGCCCACGGTCGCGGGCAGCCCGTAGCTTCGGCCCAACTGTCGCGGCGACCTCACGACTGCGCGCCACCCACAGTGCATAAACAAAGGGTAACCCGGTTCGCCGCGTCCACTCCTCCCCAAGATCCCAGCCCCCCGGAAACTCCATTGCCCGGTCTCCGATCACCAGCGCGGCGTCCAGCTCCGGCGCGAGCGGAACCCCCGTCGAATCCAACTCCCGCATGGGGTCGATCGGTTCGAACTGAACCTTCGGCCCATGCAACATGTCGAGCAGAGCCCGCAGCAGCGCCACCGATGAACGGCTGCGGTAGTCCACGCCCACGCGGCGCAAATGGTGGCAGTCACCGGCCGGGAGTTCCCGTCCCAGCAGCTTCACCGACCACACCGGCCCAACCGATGCGATCGAAACCCCCGCCACGGCGCACGCTCCGACGCCGCGAAGCGCCTCGACCACCGGGATCAACCCCACATCGATCCGCCCCTCCCGCAACTGCTGCGCCAGCGCCGCCGGGTGATCAAAGGAGAGCTGCAGATCCGCCTGCGGCGACTCTTCGAGCGCCCAGACCAGAGGTCGCGTATTGGCGAAAGAAACCGCCCCCAAGCGAATCGGACGGGAGGCCGGATGGCCGGCACGGGCGGAATGAGCCAAAGGAACTGAAGATGATTTCATGGCAATCATGAAGCGTTGAGGCTGCTGTCCGGACAGAGAGAGACGAGTTCACGATCTCGCGCCGGCAACAACTTCCGGAGTCGGGAGCCGGTCATAGATCCAACCAAAGATCGGCAATCACCGCCGCGGCAAGCACCAGACTAATGATTCCGTTGAGAGTAAAAAAGGCCAGATCCACCCGCGAGAGATCCTCGGCCGACACCAGCCCATGCTCATAGAGCAACACGGCCGCGACGGTGATGACGCCGGCACCATAGAGCCAGGACAGCCCGGGCACCAGGAGTGGCAGAATGCCCAGCCCCAGCAGCATGCCCAGATGCAACCAGCGGGCCAACTGCAGAGCGCGCCCGACGCCCAATCTAAGAGGCAGGGAGTGCAGCCCTTCGCGACGGTCAAACTCCACATCCTGGCAAGCGTAGATGATATCAAAGCCGGCGGTCCACAAGGTCACGACCGCCGTAAGCAGCAGCGGCGCCGCCGCGAATGAACCGGTCACCGCCAGCCAGGCGCCGGTGGGCGCGATGCCGAGAGCAAACCCGAGCACAAAGTGGCTGAACCGAGTAAACCGCTTGGTGAGTGAATACCCCAAAACCACGGCCAAGGCGACCGGCGACAGCCGCAGGCAGAGAGGATTAAGCCAGGCTGCGGAAGCCACGAAAAGCGCCACCGAAGCCACCACAAAGAGCGCCACGTAGCGGCGGGTAACCAGACCGGCGGGAAGCGCGCGACCGGCAGTTCGCGGGTTGCGGGCATCGATGTCGGCATCCATCAGCCGATTGAAAGCCATGGCGGCAGAGCGGGCCCCCACCATGGCCCCAAGAATACCAAGAAGAACCCGGCCCGGCGGCGGCCCACCGGCGGCAAGAAAAGCGGCCAGAAGCGCAAAAGGAAGCGCGAAGATCGTGTGTGAAAACTTGATCATCTGCAGCGTCACGCGGGCCTGGTGGAGCTTCCCACGGGGACCGGGCGCGGCAGCATCGGCGTGAATGGATCGCATGCCTATTCGCCCTCCCGCCGAGCCAGGATCGCAGTCGCGATCCCGCCGCTGAGTTCCAGGCTCTGCACCTGCCGCAACCCGGCTTCAGCCAGCAGGCGCGCAAACTCCTGGCGATCGGCGAAGCGGGCGACCGACTCCGGCAAATAGCGATAGGCCTGTGAATCACCCGACACCAAGCGCCCCAGGCGCGGCAGGAGATGGCGAAAATAGAGGGAAAAGAGCGGGCGCAGATAACCCTGGCGCGGCCCAAAAAACTCCAGCACCAGGAGGTGACCGCCCGGCCGCAGCACACGGGCGATCTCGCGCAGCCCGGCCGCCGGCGGATAGACATTGCGAATCCCGAACGCCACCGCCACGGCATCGTAGCTCCGGGCCGGCCATGGCAGCGAGCGGGCATCCGCCTGCACCACGCCGCCTCCTTGACCAAGCGCCCCGGCCACCTTGGGAAGCGCCAGCAGGAGCATGCGCCGCGAAAAGTCGGCGCTCACCACCGCGGCCTCCGGCCCCATGCGCCGCCGCAACACCAGTGAAAGATCCCCGGTACCGGCGCACAGATCCAGCACCCGCCCGGCCGGGGGCAACAGCGCCACCGCGCGGTTGCGCCAGGATCGGTCCAACGATGCCGAGAGCAAGCGGTTCAACAGGTCGTAGCGGGGGGATATCGCGTCGAACATCTCGCGCACCGCAACATTCAGGTCGGGTTCGGAACTCGTAGACATGGCCTCTTTCAAACCGACGAAAGCAGAAATCTGGAGCAGCGCCTCCAGGCCGAAAGCAAAAAAGAAAGAGGGAGGCTACCACCAAAGGTGCCCAGCGGATTGACAGAACGCGCCCTGCTCACTAGAGTTCGATCATCTTTCGATATGTGCTTGCGTGCCCCATCCCCGTGCCCGCCCCTGGGCGGGATGACCACCCGGTGTTCCAGGAGTCTCCATGAAGAAGGCAGTCGTTCTAGGGTTGATCTTGGTGGGCGTCGTACCCGCCCAGGCCGTGCAGTTGAGTCTGTCCGAGACCTTCGGCGCCGCCTATCTCTTTGGTGAGGACCATTCAGACCAGATCCAACCGGGCTTTATGGTCAGTCAGTCGGTCCTCTTTGAGTTCGACGGCCCCTTTGCTTTGGACGTGTCGTACTTCAGTGGTGCCCACGTCACCACCAACACTGACAACATGAAGAGTGACGCTCTCGCCCAGGAGCGCAGCGCCATGCAGGCCTGGATCTCCGACCAGGGCTACAGCAACGCCACCGGCGAGATCACTGACGGCGACTTCCGGCTCTTCGAGGATTTCACCTCCAACGTGCTGTGGGGCGGCGCATCGTTGCGCTACAACATGGGGGACCGCGAAAACCGCTCCTGGTTCGTCGGTTTGGGGGCGAACTACTTCTCCGTTCCGCGCGTCGACTACGGGTATGGATTCAACAACATCCCCGTCACTTACGAAGAGGAAGGCGCCACTATCGAAACGCTTTATACGCCCGAAAGTGTTGGCCGCAAATACAACAACATCACTGCCGTAACGGAGCGCTCCGGGGTCGCCGCGGCGTTCAGTTTTGGCATGGCCTGGCGAGTTGGCCAGGTGCTGCGTTTCAACGCTTCGGTGCTCTACAATCAAGGGCTGTCGGAAGACCTCAAGATGCTCGCCGGCGGTCTCGGCGTAGTACTGGATCTCCCCTGATCCCCACTCTTTCGCCCTTCCGCGTCCATCACACCCGATCGTAAAGCGCGCCGCAGCCCCCCGCTGCGGCGCGTTTCTCTTGTCAACTCCCCCGATCAGGGAGTGGGCACCAGCCAGATCGGCGCGGACATCGCCTGGCCGCCATCCACTTCGGTCACAAATGCGTAGTAGTGGGCGCCTTCCTGCTGCTCCTGCAACTGGAACTCGACCACCACTTGGGTTCCGCTCACTGCCTCGTCGTGAATCAACTCCAGCCCACGGTAGACCTGCACCCGGGTAAACTCCTCGCCGTCACGATCCTGGCAAGCGACGCGCAGATCCAGATCGCCCGGCGCAATGAATGCCCCCATCTCGTAACCATTGATCTGGAAAGAGAGTTCCAGATTGACATCGGTGGTGGCGAAAAAGCGGCGCTGCTGTAGTGCCTCGATGATCGCCTCGCGCGTCAGCTCTGTGGCCAACACACCGGTACGATTGTTGTCCACCGTGCCCCAACCATTGGAATGGTTGTCCTGCGCGCTGAACGCGCCCAGATGCCAACCGGCCCGAAGCGCCTCATCCAGGTAGGGGATCTCGCCCCCATAACCAATGGCATAGGCGGTAAAGTCGTCTCCACGCTGCAACTTCTCTTGGCCGATGTAGTTGCGGTCCACCTTCGGATAGTAGGCCCAATGGTAGAACTCAATCCCCAGGTCGTCGTAGCTCCCGGGATGATTGAAAGTGGTCACCGCCCCCTCGTGCTTCTTCAGCCAGCGGTAGAAAGCGCGCTGCGTCGTCGCCCCGAACGAGGAGATGAAGGTGTCGGTGTTGAAAACCACTGAATGGCCGTAGAGCGGGTTGGAGTATTCGAATCCGCGCAGGGCCACGAAATTGCCGGGGTCATTGGCTTCGTCGGCGCGGGCTCCCAATAGTTTCCACTCGTTGTTCCAGGCGAACGTGGAGATGTATTCGGCGTGATCGGAGACCCCGAACCAGTCCAGCCCCCCTTCGTAACGGGCGTAGCGGTAGGCCTCTTTCGGGCCATCGGAACCCTGTTGCCAGGCGTCGAAGCTGACATTGGTGTGGGAATGCAGGTAGCCATAGTAGACGTGGTACTCCTCGCCGGGAGGATCGCTGCTCAGCGGCAGGGGCGGCATCACCTCTTCGATCTCCGTCGGACCATCGTTCAGCGCAGCATCGCGCTCCAACTCGGCCGCCAACTCCGCATGCGGAATCGCCCGAAACGCCTCCGCCTTGGCCCGCGCCGCGCACAGCAGCCCGTGGTCGTAGGAAAGCGTCAAATGGGAAAACTCCTCCGCACGATCCTCAGTGACCCGCCGGCCGCTCCACTCCCCCTCCACGTCGAACGCCTGCATGATCCCGGCGATCAAGAGGCTGCGCACCCCTTCGTCCACCACAAAATGGCGCGCGATCAGCCACTCATGGAGGGTCGGGTCCCGATCCAGCAGTTCGCGGTAGGTGGCCACAATGAAAACGTCATCATCCGGCACCAAGTCTCGGAACTGCGGCGAGTCCACTACATCGAAAACCACCTCCAGCGGAGCCCCGTCATGCTGCACCGCCTGGATGCCGCGCGCCAACTCCTCCTCGGTCGGAGCAGTGCCACGAATCTCACGGTAGATGCGCTGCACCACCTGCGGCGCCTGATGCGCCTGGGCCGTAAAACCGGCGGCAAGAACAAAGGCAAGAGCGCCCAAGGCGCTGCGTCGCGTTAGACTCCTCATCGGATCTCCTGACGATTGGGTAGAACAAGCGGGTTGAGACCGATGGGCGGCCATGCCCCCCGCAATAAAGACCGGATTCCTAAGAATACCCGATTTTTACCCAATCCGGCGGATCACGCCCCGCACAATCCCCTGGATCCGCACCCGCGAAGCCTCCACCCGGATCGGCTCCATCGCCTGATTCGCCGGCTGCAGGCGCACCCACTCCCCCTCCGGATAGAGCCGTTTCACCGTCGCCGCGGCATCATCCACCAGTGCGATCACCAGCGCCCCGCGCTCCGCGCTGCGGCACTCCTGCACCAGGAGCAGATCGCCGTCGCGAATCTGCTCGTCGACCATCGACCACCCGCGCGCCCGCAGTGCGTAGTCGACAGCGTCACCAAAGAGCCCCGCCGGAATCGCGAGCGGCTCGGCATCCACAATCGCCTCGATCGGCTCCCCGGCGGCCACCGCCCCCAGCAGCGGCACCACCAACTCCGCGGCGGATCCCGCCGACTCCTCCGCCGCCACCACCTCCATCGCCCGGCCGTGGTTCCAGTCGCGCTGAATGGCCCCTTTGGCCTCGAGATTCTTCAGATGCTTGTGCACCGTCGCCAGCGACGCCAGCCCGAAATGCTCGGCAATCTCTTCGAGGGTGGGAGCGAAGCCGTTGACCTCTATATAGGAACGGAGAAAATCCAGGATCTCTTTTTGCCGGCGGGTCAGGCGCATGAAATCAGCTCCGGGTCGGGGTGGGTTTCCCCCACCCTAGGCGAACAAAAAGCGAAGGTCAACCCGCGCGATCGCGGCCACCGCCGCCCACCACCAACCCCGGCGCCATCTCCACCTCCAGATTTCCCAACCGCGCCGCCAGCGGCGCCATGGCCCGCCACGCCGTCAGATCGAATTCAATCGGCGAGATCGCCACATACCCCTCCTCCACCGCCGTCTCATCCGAGCCGGGCGGCTCCGGGTGCCCGTCCCGCTGCCCCTCAATCCAGAAATAGGTCCGGTGGCGTGGATCGCGCCTCTCCACATAGCGCTCGGCAAACCGCGCCCGCCCCTGCCGCGTCATCCGCACGCCGCGGATCTCCTGCCGCGGCAGCGGCGGCAGATTGACATTCAGCAGCGTCCCCGCCGGCAGCCCGCCCCCCACAACTTCCGGAACCAACTCGCGCGCCACCCACAAAGCCGCCTCGTAGTCCTGGAAATCGAACGACGCCAGCGAAAGCGCAATCGCCGGAATCCCCGCCAGCGCGCCTTCGGTCGCCGCCGCCACCGTCCCCGAATAGAGGATATTGGTGCCGGTATTGGCCCCCCGGTTGATGCCGCTCAGAATCAGATCCGGCGGCGCCGGCAGCAGCGACCGGATCGCCAATTTCACACAATCCGCCGGCGTTCCCGAGAGCGCCGCCCGCAGCGCCTCGCCCGGCCGCGCCGGCAGATGCTCGATCCAGATCGGCTCAAAAAGAGTAAGCGCATGGGATACCGCGCTGCGCTCCACCGCCGGCGCGACCACATACACCTCACCCAGTTCGGTCATTGCCGCCGCCAGCGCCTGCAATCCGCCGGCATGGATTCCATCATCATTGGTAATCAAGATTCTCATCCAACCAGAATACTCCGCTCCCACTCCGCGCGCACGCTTCACCCCAATTCATGCGACAATCCCCCCATGGGACCCTCCGCACCACGCCAGCCGCTCGCCGCCCGCGCGCTCATCCGCGCACTCCCCCTGCTGCTCGCCGCTCTGCCGCCACTCCTCGCCCCCAACGCCGGCAGCGCTCCGGGAGCCCCTTTGCTCACCGCCCCCCAGCTTGCCGGCGACGGCTACGATCGCCTGCGCGCCGCCCGCG
>JALXCG010000037.1 GCA_026991065.1 Gemmatimonadota bacterium
GATCACCAGCGATCACTTCCGCTTCGCCCAGCCCTGGGCGAAGCGGAAGTGATCGCTGGTGATCCGATCGTAGGAGACCATGGTGCCCCCGAGGGTGAGAATGCGATCGTGGATGATCGCCGGCAGGATCGGGGTGGGGATGCCGCCGTCGGTGCGGGCGCGAACCACGTGGTCTTGATAGGTCCAGTAGTTCATGGTGACGCCGTCGAAAAGATCGAGGGTGGCTTCGTTGCGGTGCTCGGCGGTCATGAGAAAATCGGGCGAGGTGGCGCGCGCCACGTGGCGGGCGATCTGAGTTTGCCGCCGGTAGCCCTGGATCCACCAGTCGCCGCCCCCCTTGGGATGGCTGTGGCGGAAGTTGTAGCAGAGGTGCGCCGCCGGATTGAGATCGCAGTAGAGGTCGGTGGCACCGTTGTGGACCAGGTAGTTGACCGCGTGGGCGTATTTCTCCTGCCAGATCTGCTCCGCCGGACACATGGTCCAGAACTGGAAGATGTCGCTGTAGACGCGCTCCTGATTCAGGGTGCGGACCGCGGCGAGTTCGCGGGTGCCGAATTCGTCATCCTCCTGGGTCCAGTGCCAGCCCAGCGCCCGGGTGTAGATGGCAGTCCGCATGCCGGCGTCCACCAGTTGGTGCAGACCGGCGATCGCCGTGTCGTCCAGGTGCGGCTCGGGAACCTCTTCGAAGTTGCCGCGAATGTGGTTGAGGAGGGTTCCGGGGTCGGATTCTCCCTCCGCCATGAACTGCTGCCAGCGCAGGCTGGAGGCGACGAGTTCCGGGCCGATGTCGGATGCTTCGGTATAGAGCATGAGGTTGAGGTTTTCGGCCAGGTCGTGCGGAAAGTCGGGGCGCTCGCGCAGCGGGCCGCGGCGTGCCCAGGGGGTTTGCAGATACCAGCGGCGATACTCTTTGGCGGCGGCGTACCAGTCGCCGGCGAAGGGGCCGACCAGCACCTGGTAGGGCATCTCGACGCGGCGGTTGGGCAGGACGCCGTTTTCGGTGTGGTGGCGATAGAAGAGCACCACGCCGCCGTTGTTGGGGGCCATGGTCATGGCTTTGCGATAGGCGCGGTCGTCGGTGGTGCGGCAGAAGATGCCATGCTCGCTGTCGCTGTCGTAGACCTGCATCCACTGCATCTCCCAGATCCCGGGAAATCCGCCGTGGGAGCTGGAAAGGGGCTCGATGTCGTCGTTGAAGGCGCCCACCACTTTGTGTTGCGACGGATTGGGGACGACCACGCCGCTGCGCAGCGGCACCGCCGCCAGGTCGTTGCCGGGATCGCCGTCGATCCCGTTCAGGGTGAACGCCGGGAAGTCGTAGCGCCAGAGGGCGTCGTGCTCGCCCTCGGTGGTGATGCGGATCCCCATGCGGGCGGCCGTCGCGGCGTCGTTCAGGCGGATCTCCACGGTGACTGCGCCGCGATCACCGAAGGGTAGCGACAGGTCGGTCCAATTGAGTTGCAGGATCTGGGTGGCGCCGGCCCGCTCCAGGGTGTGGCTGATCGCGGGGTGCCCGTGGTCGCTGTCGATCTGGCCGAAATCACGGTCCCAGTCGGCGCGCTGCGGGGGGCGCAACTGGGCGTTCATGGTCATGCAGCGCCAGAGCGCGGTGCCCTGTTGGAAGCGCAGCACATAGTCGTGATCTTTGTCGGCGATCCGCGCGAGTTCGTAGTTCTCGGGGCGGAATTCGAAGGCGACATGGTCGTTCTGCAGAATCACCGCGCCGGCGTCGGCGGCGGTCCAGGCCAGGGTGAATGCGGCACTGAGCGGAAGGAGCGGAACGCGGGTGTGGAGAGGAGTGGCGGGAGCGAAGAAGCGCATGGAGGGCATTGGATGGGTCCAAGAGCGAGAACGGTGAAAGCGGGGGACGCAAGGATAGCCTCCCACAACCCTTGTGCAAGTCTCTTCGAGAGGCCCGGCCTTGCCGGATGAGCGGGATCAGGTGTGATCCGTGTTGAGTTACTGCCGCACCGGCGTGCGTCAACTCGATCGCGATTTGAGCGCCGCCCGCACCGCCCTGGCGAGTTCGCCGATCACGAACGGTTTCTGCACGAAGTTGATGCCCGGATCCAACACTCCTTGGTGAACGATGGCGTTGTCGGTGTAACCGGACATCGGGAAGATGTAGCGTCGGCTCGATCAGAAAATCGCAGAGGACGACCAGAAGGGTGATGGCAAAGACCAAGAATCGATCGATCGCGGCATTCCGGCGCTGTGCTCTGCGCCGCACAGCGCAAGCAGCAACGGGAGTCGGTAGGCTGTGAATTCTCTATTCTTGCCTCGCCGGCAGCGACCACCTCGCGCGATAGCCTTTTAGAATGTCTCGATCAGCACCGCGCCATACGCGGTTTTGGTGTCGCGATCGCCATAGCCTGGAATGCCGATCAGCAGGTCGGGCATGCCGTTGCCATCCAGGTCGCCGCCGGTGCCGAAGGAGGCGCCGCAGAGATCGCCGCGGTCCACATAGGCCTGGAACTCGCGGATCAGGCTCCAGTCGTAGCCGGAGAGCAGTCGCGCCCGGCCCACGTGCCACAGTCCCGGTTCGTTGTACCACGGTTCTCCGATGAGCAGATCCTCGTAGCTGTCGCCGTTGAGATCGCCGGCTACAGCCACGGGCACTTTGCCGACACCGTCGATGTTGCCGCCCTGGGCGCCGTGCCCGGTCACC
>JALXCG010000038.1 GCA_026991065.1 Gemmatimonadota bacterium
CTCCCTCTGCCCTGCTGGCCGAGGAATGCGACCTGCGCGTCGAGATCGGCGGCCATGTACCCTACGTGGAACCTGGAGAATATTTTGGGTTCGCGGCAGAAGCGATCAACGAATGTGATGTAGCGCTTGACTTCGACCTCGCGACCATGGAGATCTCCGGTCCAGCCGACTACGCCAGCGATCTCTATCGCGGCGCACCAATCACGGTCATGCCCTACAGCAGCATCGGAAAACCAGTGTCGCTCTTTGTCCCCTACGGAACACCCAGCGGTACCTATACGGTGGCTGTGAACCTCTATCGGGGCGATCTGCTCTTGGACTCGGACTCGCTTTGGGTGGATTGCGGCACGGAGCGCTGAGCCTGGTGTCTTAGATGTCGCTTCCCCTCATCCCCTCTTCGGGGCGAGGGGTTCCCGCTCATTTGCCTACCGATTCATGGAGGTCCTCCGCATGCGCGCTCGCTACGCTCTCTTCACGTTCCTTTTGTTGCTGCTTCCCGCACCAGCCACGGCCGCGCCTGGAGACGCCATCTGGTTGCAGACCTACGGCGGTAGCCAGATGGACTACGCCCAGGCGGCGGATGCTTTCGCGGACGGCGGATTTGTCTTTGCCGGCTCTACCGCGTCATTCGGAGCCGGGGGAAACGATCTCTATCTCGTGCGAACCGATGCCGATGGGGACACGCTTTGGACCTTGGCCGTCGGGGGCACCGGCAACGACGATGCCGCGGAGGTCGTTGCGCTGAGCGATGGCGGAGTGGCGGCCATTGGTACCACCAACTCCTTTGGCGCACAGGGGTGGGACTATTTCGTCGTGCGCACCGATGCCGATGGCCACCTGCTCTGGAGTCGCACCTACGGAGGCAGTGATTCGGAGCTGGGCGCGTCGCTCCAGGAGACGGATGACGGCGGTCTGATTCTGGCCGGGACGAGTGCGACCTACGGGGCGGGCGAAGATGACATCTATGTCGTCAGAACGGACGCCAACGGGGATACACTGTGGACCCGTGCCTACGGCACCGAATGGCGCCAGGAGGCAGCTTGCATCCGCAAGTGTTCCGACGGTGCGTATATCGTCGTCGGCATCACGCAGTACTACGATGCCGCCGACGATTTCTATGCCTTCAAGATCGACGATAGCGGCACGCTGCTTTGGACCCAGACCTACGGTCGTCCGGGCCAGTGGGTGGAGCAGCCAACCGCCCTCGTGGAAACCACCGACGGTGAATTTGTGATCGCCGGTCTCGATGTGGGCTACGCGGGGGTCGACCCCACCAACATTCTGCTGGTTCGCATCGACACCAATGGCAACGAAATCTGGAGCCAGATCTATTTTCAGTCCGGCTACGAGGAAGCCTGGGATCTGGAGGCCACACCGGGTGGTGGTGTGATCGTTGGTGGCAGCAGCGGTCCCCTCGAGGGTGCGGAGCCCATGCCTCTTCTGCTCGGAATCGACAACGCGGGTGCCATATTGTGGAGCCAGAGCTACCCCATGGGAGAGCGTGGATGGGGCTATGGAACAGCTCTGTCGCCAGAGGGGAGCGTGGTTCTCGCCGGCTCCGTGTACGGTATCGGCGCCGGCCACTTCGATTTTTTCGCGCTCAAAGCCGAGACCGCTTTCATGAATCTGCCCCCGCAAATCTCGGATCTGACCCGCACACCGGTGCAGCCCGAGCCGGGAGAGCCGTGCGAAGTGGCGGCGACGATCACCGACGATGGAGCCGTGGACCACGCGGAACTGCACTACGACGCTGGCGCAGGCTATCTGATGCTGCCCATGGCGGGCGTCGATGATCGTTACTCCGCGTTGATCCCGGGACAGGTAGAAGGAACCACTGTGCGTTACTATGTGGTCGCCTACGACGATCTGGAACTGAGCGCCACATCGGATACGCTTGAATATGTCGCCGCGTACTTGACCTGCTGTGACGTGGACATGGTGCCGGACCAAGTGCCTGTTGAAGTTCCGCCCGGTGGCAGCTTCGGCTTGACCGGTTTTCTGGGCAACCTGGGGGACGAGCCCATCCAGACTGATGTCGTCATCAACGTGGTAATGCCGGGAGAATTTCACTACCAGATAGCAGCCTACAACAATGTTCCCTTGGCTCCAGGCGAGTACCTGACGCCCCACATGAATCAGCAGGTTCCGCTTGGCGCCGCTCCGGGACTCTATCGCTACGAGGCATTTTGCGGCAACCTGGAACGCTGGGAGGTCTGTGACTCGACCTCCTTTACGTTCACGGTCACCGGGGATTCTGTAGCTTCCTCACCACCGACCTGGACCCTCGGACCGATGCTGGAGAGTTGGTTCTGATTGCGGTGCCGGCGCATGCACGAGGGTCGTGAAAACCCTTGAGCTGGCCCCTGGGAGGCCTGTTGCTTCAGTTCCATTTGACGGGACAGAAATTGCCGTCTTCGGTCTCGGCGAGATCCGTCGTGCATCGCGGATTCTGCAAGAGAATTCGGGTTCTGCTTCGAGGAGATTCTCGAAGTGTTTGACCATCCCGCTAGGGAGGATTTCAACCAGTGCGGAGGGTTTGCCGGGACTTGCTGCGGCTAGGAGCGTGTCGCGCATTGGCTTTCGAGCCCCGTATTCGGGCCTGTTTCGAGATCAAGGCGCTGAGTCCGCAGGAAGGCTGGTTGCCTTTCAAGGACTTAGC
>JALXCG010000039.1 GCA_026991065.1 Gemmatimonadota bacterium
AATGCGGGTTCGAGCTTCACTGCCCGGGGTCCAGATGAGTTGGGTGAAGGCCCGCCGCATGGCGCCTTTGCGGAACCCGGTCGGATTGTTTCGAAGCAGCGCGCCGACGTAGCCACTGGCCAGCCGCGTGGTCGCCCCGCGGCGCCGCAGGTGGCGCGCGATACGCGGGATGAAACGTCCGCCGACGCTGCCGATCACTGCCACATCGTAGTTGCGGTCGAGCGCCCGGCGCAGGGCGGTTTCACCACCGCGCTGGTAGGTGCGGCCGGCCATCAGTTGGCGGATCCCGGCGTCGATCCAGTCGCGTTCGCGCAGACGCTTGTAGAGAAAGAGATCGACTTTGGCGTGGGGGGCGAGGGCGTCGGCTACCGGCAGTAGGGTTTTGATGAAGCTGTCGTACTGCAGGATAAAGAGAAAACGCTGCATGGCCGGGGCACTCCGCGGGCGGCGGCGAGAAGGTCTGGAGGGAGGGCGGGCCGGCAATCATGCGCGAAAACACGGCGCGATGCACGTACCGCGATGGTGGCCGGGGAGAGAGCGGGGTGGAGCGCAACCCTTTTGAAGCTGAGCGGAGACGCGGGTTCGGCGAGAGAGGGGCCGGGGCGCAGTGCATCTGTACTAGGAGAGCCGGGGGGTGGATGGCGCCAGTACTTCATACACATGTAGGAGATTGAGTGGTCTCCTCTCTCTCCGAAGTGGGCGCTCCCCGTGGGGCACCGGCGCGCGTTTGATCGGCGGAAGTGTCCAATCCCGCGTTTCACGGCCGGCGCAGAAAAGGGGGCGGCCGGTGCGGGCACTTGGCGGCTGCGGAGCGATTGTGGCGAGATCGCATCGATTGTGTGTGATGGCGCACAAATCCAGACGCTTGAGGCGTTCGAACACAGCGAAATCTTTATAAACAATTCATGATAGGACGCTTGTGCCGATCTTGGCAGGAGTTATTCTGCGCGTTCGCAAGGTTTTCTTGTGGCGAAGGGGTTGTCCGGGAGGCGCGCTTTCTGATTGGCGGCTGCTTCCCCCCTTGAGCAGGACGCTCTTCCAGTGCATACTTTCGCCTTCAAACCATGGTTGCGTGTTCCTGATCTTCGTTTATACGATGCAGGGAAGCGTGGAGTTCCAACAGCCATGGGAGTCGGGGCAGTCGTCACCATCCTTTTCGGGGGCGTTGTCCAATCCGCCGACCGGCGGGGCGCGGGCGCGGGAAATCGATGGCGTCGCGGCGATCCACCGGCGCAGTGCACATGTTCCGATCTAAGGAGCCGATCTTGGGCGAGGACCGGGAAACTCCGACCAGACCAGTATTTTTTGTGTTTCCGGAATGGACCAACCGGCTCCGCGAAGTGGTGGCCGGCACCGTTGTTCTGGGGGTTGCCTATCTGGTCCTGATTGGGGCGTGGGTGATCTCTCCTGCAACCACGGCGGTGGGGTATATGCCGGAGCAGCCGGTGCCCTACAGCCACCGCCTGCACGCGGGGGAGTTGGGGATCGATTGCCGCTACTGCCACAGCACGATCGAGGTGACGGCGCGCGCGGCGATTCCCCCGGCGGCGGTGTGCATGAATTGCCACTCGATGATCAAGACCGAGAGCCCGGCGTTGGCGCCGGTTCGGGCCTCCTTTAATGAGGGCGAGCCGCTGCGTTGGGTGCGGGTGCATGATCTGCCCGACTTTGTCTATTTCAACCACAGCGCGCATGTGAATGCCGGTGTGGGGTGTGTTTCCTGTCACGGGCGTGTGGATCGGATGGAGGTGGTGCGCCAGGTGGAGCCGCTCTCCATGGGGTGGTGCCTTGACTGCCACCGCGACCCGGCGCCGCGCCTGCGGCCGCGGGATCGGATCACCGATCTGGCCTGGACGCCCGCGAATGATGACTCTGAACTGGCGGCGGAGTTGGCGCGTGAATACGCGATTACGCCGTCGACCGATTGCTCCACCTGTCACCGGTAGGCCTCCGGCCCGAAAGAAGATGATGTCTGAATCCAACCGGCCGACTCCGAGTTCGCATGGTTACTGGCAAAGCCTGAAAGAGCTTTCAGGTGACGAGGCGTTTCTCCAGGAGCTTAAGAGCGAGTTTCCCGAAGGCGCGGATGAGGCGCCCGAGGGGGTTTCCCGGCGCCAGTTTTTGCAAATCATGTCGGCTTCCGCGGCGCTCGCCGGGCTGGCTGGTTGTGGTTGGCCCGAAGAGGAGATCATCCCCTTCGATCGCCGCCCCGAGAGCTATCAGCCCGGGCGGATCAAGCGTTTCGCCACCACGCTCGAGGTGGCGGGCGTGGTGCGTCCGGTGGTGGTCTCCAGCTACGACGGCCGGCCGATCAAGATCGAGGGGAATCCCGATCACGAGCTGAGCGGCGGCGCGACCGACGCGGTGACCCAGGCGATGGTGCTGGGGCTCTATGATCGGGATCGCAGCGGCAAGCCGCGGCGCGGTGGCGCGGTGAGCAGTTGGGCGAGTTTCGAGGAGTTCGCCGCCCAGCATTTCGGCGCGCGTGGAGATGGCGGCCGCGGTGTGGCGCTGCTGATGGAGCCGCTGCGCTCGCCGGCGGTGGCGGCGCAGGTTGCCCGGCTGCGGGCCAAGTTTCCGGCGGCGCAGTGGTTCGAGCACGCGCCGGCGGAGGGGGGGCAGGTCGCCAAGGGGTTGGCGGCGGTTTTCGAAGGCCCG
>JALXCG010000040.1 GCA_026991065.1 Gemmatimonadota bacterium
GGTTCGCACCCGCCCCGGGACAGGTGCAGCCGAGCGCCGCGCCCGCCGCGGAAAGCGGTTCCGGGCAACGCGCGCTCTATCACCTCTCGGTCACGGTTGAACAAGCGTTTGCGGAAAAACTGGAGCAGGCGCGGGCGGAGCTGAGCCACTCCGTGCCGGATGGAGATCCCGCGCGCATTCTCGAACTGGCCCTGGATGCGCTGCTGCTGCAAACGCGCCGCCGGCGGCGCGCGGAGCGGGTCGCGGATCGCCGAAAAGGGGCCGCCGAAGAGGTCTGTCCCGCAACGCTGGCAGCAGCCGTGGAGACCCCGGGAGGCCGCGTGAAGCCCTCGGCAGGCCGCCCGGAGCCCCCGCGAGGCGGTGCGGAAACCCCGACAGGCTGCCCGGAGACCTTGGCAGATAGGGTGGAAACCTCGGGAGGCCGCGCAAAGCCCCGGGCGGGCCAGCCGAAGACCCCAGCAGGACGCCCGGAAGCCTCTGTTGATCGCCCAGAGCCGCCGGCCCGCGCGAAAACCCAAGCCGACCGCCCGGAAGCCCCGACAGGTCGCGCGAAACCCTCGGCCAGACGTCCGCAAACTCCAACAGGGTCCAATCCCCCCCCACGCAACCGCCACATTCCTGCGCGGATCCGCCGCGCGGTGTGGGCGCGGGACGAAGGCTGCTGCACTTTCACGGACGCCGAGGGTAACCGCTGCCGCAGCCGCTGGTTTCTGCAGATCGACCACATTCATCCCTACGCCCGGGGCGGGGACCACTCGCTCGACAATCTGCGGCTGCTTTGCGGCGCCCACAATCGCGGGCGGAACCACTGTGTCGATTCTCAACTGCCACAGGCTGCCCGAGCCGCGCCGGAAGACCCGGATCCCGGGAGTGCGCCGCGCACCAACAGAGGAAGTCACGGCACTGGATAGGCCCGCGGGCTGAACAAGAGAACGCACTCGCATGGTCCGGACGCGGTAGAATCCGTGTTTGCTCTTCCCTTCTCACCTACGGACTTCTCTCATGCCATCGACTCCCGCCACCCCCGGCTGCTCCCGCGTGGAGATGACCCAGATCGTTTTGCCCCAATTCGCCAATGCCCTGGGCAATGTCTTTGGCGGGCAGGTGGTGTCCTGGATCGACATCTGCGCAGCGGTCGCCGCTCAGCGCCACTGCCGTGGTGTGGTGGTTACGGTGTCGATCGATGCAGTCCATTTTCGCCTGCCGATCCGGCTGGGCGACGTGGTGGTGCTCAAGGCGCAGGTGAACGAGGCGTTTCGCACCAGTGTGGAGTGTGGCGTACGGGTCGAGAGCGAGTCGCCGGAAAGTGGGGAGCGGACCCATGCGATCACCGCTTACGCCACTTTCGTGGCCCTCGATGCTGAAGGGCGTCCGCGTCCCATTCCGCCGCTGGTGGCGGCGACGGAGGAGGAGAAGCGGCGCCAGGCGGAGGCACGAGAGCGGCGTGCGAGGCGCTTGGAAGCGCGCTGAGAAAGCCATGGGGCGGGAACAGAGGAGCGGGGTGGAGCCGAACGCGATCGAAGGTGGGCGGACAACCGGCTTCAGCATGAAGTGATGGGGAGGCGGCGGGCGGCGCAGCGAGTGTGCCGCGTGGAATCGAGAGGCGCGAAACGGTCCCCAAAAAAAGGATCGTCGCGAGAGAAGCAGCTTTCCTGCATTGACTTGCGCTAACACGAACGCTTTTGTCTGATTTCTAGAGTGTGCTAGAATTCGGTTTTTCAGGCCTTAGGAAGCGGCGAAAAATCCGCCGCTGAGGAGAATTCGATGAGTGAATTTCGGTTCAAAGTTTCCGGTATGACTTGCCACAAATGCGTGGCGCACGTGAAGGAAGCGCTGGAGCGGGTGCCCGGGGTGCGGAGCGCGGAGGTGCAGTTGGAGCCGGGGCGGGCGGTGGTGCAGGCCGATGGAGCGGGGCGCCACACCTTGATGGGGGCGGTGTTGGATGCCGGCTATGAGATCGAGGAGGAGGGCGAGGAGAGCGACCAACCCGGGCCCGCGGTGGATTCTCCGGCGGCTCCTGCCGCGGGCCCGGAAACGATGGCGACGGGGCCGCAGGTGGTGCTGGAGGTGTCGGGGATGACCTGCGCGGCGTGCGTGGCGTCGGTGGAGCGGGCGCTGCGGCGGGTGGAGGGCACGGCACGGGTCGAGGTGAATCTGCCGGCGGAATGTGCCACGGTGACGCTCGCCGCGGGCGACGCGACCGGCAACAACGAGGAGGGCGACGAGGCCGCAAATGGCGGTCCGGTAGCGGCGACGGTTGCGCGGGACGCTGTGGCGGCGCTGATTCGGGCGGTTGAGGAATCGGGCTACGCGGCGCGCGAGCGGGTCGCCGGGCGGGAGGTGGCGGCCGAGCGGGAGGCGATCGAAAACCGGCTGGCGCTGGTGGCGGCGGCGCGGCGGCGGTTTCTGGAGGCGATGGCGCTCGGACTGCCGGTGTTTCTGGCGGCGATGGGGGCGGAGATGCTGCTCGGGATCGAGCTGCCGACCTGGGTCAAGTGGATCGAGGCAGCGCTGACCACGGCGGTGCTGCTGGGGCCGGGGCGGCCGATTCTGCACATGGCGTGGAAGCAGACACGGCACGGCAGCGCCAATATGGACAGCCTGGTGGCACTGGGGACCCTGGCATCCTGGGGGGCGAGCAGCTACAGCCTGCTG
>JALXCG010000041.1 GCA_026991065.1 Gemmatimonadota bacterium
CCAGTTGTTCGAAACCACGCGGCATCTCCTCGAGATTCGTGTGCATTGATCCCATGAGGGAGCGGTTGCGTAGTGTCGTAAACCCCAGATCCAATGGCGCGAGAAAATGCGGGTAGAGTGGATGGCTCATCTCGGTTCCCAGGAAGCGAAGAGTGGAAGAGGCGTCAGGTTGTGTCCCGAGACCGCCGAAGCAGTTGCGGCGTGGCCGGGCAAGATCAGCTCGGCCATTGTATGGCATCTACCTTCGCAGAAGTTCGGCAACCGTCTGCACGGATGCATTGTGCGCGCTACTCCAGTGCGTCGCGCTCAATTCGCGCCGGCGCCAACTCTACGATCGGTACCAGCAACCGCGGTGGTGGCAAGCTCCCGGCCAGGCGTGCCAGCTGCACCGCCCGCAGGGCCGACAGCCGCGAATAAATCCACGCCAGACTGCCGATTACAACACTCGGAACGGTAATCGCGGCCATCGCGATCTCACCCACCCCCACGTTCGCTGGACCGACTGCTTCGATGATCAGCATCGGTGAATCGTAAATGCCGTGAAGCAGCACCGGCCCCAAGAATGCCCACAGCATTGGTGCGAGTCGTGGCGGCGAGGCCAGAAAAGCACGCGCGACACCGTAACCCATGATCGCTCCGAATGCGGCATGTGCCGGCATGGCGGTCAGGGCGCGGATGACAGCCACACCGATGCCGCCGTAAAGGACGAAGAGCACGTTTTCAAACGCCGCGAATCCCAATGACGTGGCGATTCCGTAGACGACCCCATCCATCGGGTCGTTGAACTCGAACCAGCGAGTACAGATGCCCGCGACTACCAGGAACTTGAAGGCCTCCTCCGGAAATGCGGCGGTGAGGAAGGCGCGTCCGAGCGCATAGGCGTAGGGATCCCCCCCCAACACCAACAGCAGCCGCGCCTTGGCCGCAGTGAAAGCAACCGGCAGCACAATCCCAATCCCCAGGGCAAAGGAGGTGAGGATTAGCCGCGGCGGCTCCTGAAACGCATCGCTTCTGATTAGGTAGCGGATCAACCAGAAGCTGGGCAACAGGGCCGCGGTTAGCGAAAGAAACACCATCATGCTGTCATCCTAACCTGGGTTTATATCGGAATTCCGTTGTCTCTCGATGAGTTCCGGTGAGAAGGCCCGGCCAATCCTCATCCTCGCAGCGTTGCCCTGCGGAAAGGTTCAATTCATGCATGAATCACGACGATCAAGAAAGTGCGGAGTGCTCTAGGCCAATCGAAGCGCCGACGCTTCTGCCATTTTCCGGCGAGAGTAGATGAGAAAACCGGGCAAATGCACGAGCAGCAGGGGGACCGACGGCGTGGCGAGACCTATCCAGATCGATGGCATTGACCGCTGGCAGTTGCTTGCCGGGCGGGTGGACGCGAAGTTGAAACGCCATCTGCCCACGGCAGCAGCGCGCTACACGTTTTTTGGAGCTTTGTTCGGCCTCTGTTTTCCGATCATGGCCACCGCCCTGCGATTGATTGAATCGCCGAATCCTCTCTCCATCATGAGTGTTCTGGCGGTTCAACTCAACGATCGACTGCTTTGGATCATCGACTCCGCGCCTCTTTGGCTCGCACTTTTCGCCCGGATCGGGGGGCTCCGTCAAGATCGCATCAATGCCCAAGTGGAGAGCCTCTCTGGCGCGGTTGAGGAGCGTACTCAGGAGCTGGCCAAGGAGGTCGAACGGCAGAAAGAGGCTGCGCGCCGCTACGCCAACGAGGCCCGGGCCCGTCGCGAAGCCGAAAAAACCCTGCTGCAAACCGCCGCCGCGGTCAGTGCGACGGGGCGCAGCATTGAAGAAGCAGCGGCCGGCCTGGCGCAGCGAAGCGATGCCCTGCAACGATCCGCGGAGCAAACCAGCGATCGTGTCGACGCCACCATCAGTGCTGTCGCGCGGGTGAATCGAGCCTTTGACAGCGTGCGGCAAGTGAGTGTAAAACTGCACTCCGCCGCCGCAGCGGTGTTGCAGCGCAGTGGCATCACCGAGAAGGTCGCCGCCGGCGCCGGCGCCCGGCAGGAGGATGCAGTGACCGCCGTTACTCACTTCGACTCACGCTTGGAGGCTGTTCGGCTTTGCGTTGGGTCGATCGCTGAAATCGCCCATCAAACCAATCTGCTCGCCCTGAACGCGTCAATCGAGGCGGCGCGGGCCGGGGAGGCGGGACAAGGGTTTTCAGTGGTGGCTGAAGAGGTGAAGCGGCTCGCTGCGCGTACCCGTGAATTGAGTCGCGAAATCGAAAACATCATGGACAGTGCGCATCGGGAAAGCGAAGTGGCTGTGCGCACCGTTCGCGCTGCCCGTGACTCCTTCTCGAAGGTGGGCGAGTTGGCGTCGGAGGTGACGACCGTGGTGAACTCTCAGGCCGATCTTGTGGAGGAGATCGTAACTCACGTGGAGTCGGTGCGCGTGGAGATGCGGTCGATTACAGGGGAAGTGGAACAGGTCAGCCAGATAGGTCATCAAACAAGCAAGGAAGCAGCGGCTACCCGCGGTTCAGTCAGGGAGCTGCAAGGGGCGGCTCACCGCTTGAATCAGCAGGCGACGGATTTGGGGCGCACTGCTTCGGTACCAGATGTTGTCCCTGTGCCCAACTGATTGGCCTGGCGCGGGAGTCGTAAGTCAGTGCGCAACAGCCTGCT
>JALXCG010000042.1 GCA_026991065.1 Gemmatimonadota bacterium
CGGGGATGAAGAGGGCTACGATTTCCTGAATGGTGTGGATGCGGCGATCACGGCGATCGTGCGCGGAATCGAGCGGGGACGACCGCCGCGGCTGGTGGCGCCCAATCCGGATGTTCTGCATCCCAAAGGGAATGGGATGCTGGGAATCTCCAGCGGCGCGGTGGCGGCACTGATCGAGGGGGCGGTGGCTCTGCGGGGAGGGGCGGTGGCCCCGCGATTCGCGCGCCTCGGGAAGCCGCGACCCGAACTCTTCCGGGCGGGACTGCGGCTCTTTCCCGAGGCACGCGCGCCGCTGATGGTGGGTGATCAGGTGGAGACCGACCTGCGCGGCGCGCAGGCGATCGGAATCGATTCACTGCTGGTGGGGACCGGCGTCAGCAAGCCGCGGGATCTGCACGCGGGGGTGCGCCCGACCTGGTATCTGCCGCGCGGGTTGGCATGATTCCAGGCCGGGAACCGGGAGCGGAAAGTAACGCGGGCTGTGCCGATCAGTCCATGGTGCGACGAATGAAGGTCGGTGTCTCCAACTCTTCGGCGGTCAGTTCGGTGCGCGTACCACCGGGGCGCTGATTGCGATTCGCCCGATTGCGAAACAGAGTGGGCACTTCGCGCGAGTTCAAGGGGCCGCTGTCGCGACGTCCACCGCTGATGATCGCCATGTCGAGCTGTTTCGGTTGCAGTGGTTTGCGCCGGATCGGTCCCGGCCCGGAAGAAACCGGCTGCGGTTGCGCGCTCTCCACCGCGACCTCGTTCACCGAAGGTGGAGCCGGCGGAGTGTAGGCGGGAGAACCGGAGTTGCTCGGAGTAGCGGTCTTGTCGGCGCTGCTTTCACCGCGAGCCGCGGCGCTGGCAGCCAACTCCGTGGCGATCAGATCCTCTTCCGGTTCTTCAACACGGCCATCGCCATTAAAACCGGTGGCGATGACCGTCACCCGTACCTCGTCGCCCAGTTCCGGGTCGATCACGACGCCGAAGATGATGTTCGCGTCGTCGCCCACTGCTTCGTGAACAATGTCGGCAGCCGCGGTGGCTTCGGCCAGTCCCATGGCGGGGCCACCGGTCACGTTGACCAGAACACCGCGCGCACCGGCGACCGAAATGTTGTCCAGCAAGGGACTGGAGATCGCATCCTGTGCAGCCTGGCGGGCGCGATCTTCGCCACTGCGACAACCGGCCCCCATGAGGGCATCGCCCCCCTCCTGCATCACCGCTTTGACATCGGCGAAGTCGACATTCATGATGCCGTGGATGGTGATGAGGTCGGCGATCCCCTTGGTCGCCTGGTAGAGAACGTTGTCGGCGGTGCTGAGGGCTTCGAGGAAGGGGACATTGGGCTCGACCAGCGCCAACAGTCGCTCGTTGGGAATGACGATCAGCGTGTCGACATTCTCGCGCAGGAATGCGATCCCCTTGGCGGCCTGCTCGGCGCGACGGCGTCCCTCGAGGCGAAAGGGTGTGGTGACGACGCCAACAGTCAGAGCGCCCAACTCCCGGGCGGCCTTGGCGACGATGGGGGCGGCTCCGGTGCCGGTTCCACCGCCTTCGCCACAAGTAACGAAGATCATGTCCGCCCCCTCAAGGGCGGCGCGAATCTGTTCTTCGCTCTCCTGGGCAGCGCGCACACCACGGTTGGGGTTGCCGCCGGCGCCGAGCCCGCGGGTGAGGTTCATCCCGATCTGCAGCCGGTTGTCGGCGCGCGAGGCGGCCAGCGCCTGGGCATCGGTATTGAGGGCGATGAACTCCACCCCATTGAGGCCACGTTCAATCATTCGGTCGACGGCATTGCAGCCACCACCACCAACGCCGACAACTTTGATGACAGCCCCGGGGGGAAACTCATCGTCGTCGAACTGGAAGAGCATGTTGTCCCGCGTTTCATCCAGCATCTGTTTCGCCTTTCCGGACCGAGCCCGCGCCCAGCCACATGTTCCACGCACGGTTGCGTGGCTGTTGATCTCGATCAAAATTTCTGCAAAATGCGGCGGGTCCACTGCCGCAATGCGGTCAGGAACCCACCCCCTTGAGGTTCATCTTCGAAATGCCGTGAACGGTGCTCGTGGCCATATTGGAGGAGGCCGATACCGGTCGCATTGGCGGGGTCGATCAACCCCTCGGTGAGACCGGAAACGCCCTGCGGCACGCCGCGCCGCACCGGCATTTGAAAAAGCAGTTCAGCAAGACGCGCGGTGCCGTGCAGTTGCGATGCGCCACCGGTCAGGACCATGCCCCCGGAGGCGAGTTCGTAGTATTCGGAACGTCGCAATTGCTGGTCGACGAGCACGAAGATCTCTTCCATGCGGGGAGCGATGATCTCGGCCAGTACCTGACGCCGCACCATTCGCTGGCTTTCAACCGCGGTCTCAACGCCACCATCGGCGGCGGCCGCTCCGGCGGCGGCGCCGGGGGCTGGGGTGTCGGGTTCCGGCGTGGCACCAAGGCGCGGCACCGCTACCTGCTCCTCGGGATCGATTTCGTCGATCAGACAGGAGCCGGCGCTGCGCTTCAGCGCTTCGGCGTTGTGGTGCGAGGTTCGCAGACCGTAGGCCAGATCCCGGGTGACAAAGTCGCCGCCGACCGCCACCACTCCCGAGTGGCGCACGGCGCCTTGGAAGAAGAGGGTAAAGTCGGTGGTCCCACCGCCGATGTCGAGCAA
>JALXCG010000043.1 GCA_026991065.1 Gemmatimonadota bacterium
GACCTCCCCACTCCCCCCGAAGCGCCGCCGGTCGGTGCCGCCATCGCCGGCCTGCCGCGCGAAAAGCTGCTGGAACTGCTCGCCAACTACGCCCGCAACTGGCTCGCCCACGATGGCCTCTGGTTCCAGGCCGTGGAAGCGGAGCGGGGCATGGCCGAAGCGATCGCCCACGACGCCACCGCCTGGAACCGCTTCTCCCCGATCGAGGCGCGGCGGATTAAGCGTTTTCTCGACCTGCCGGAACGGGGCGGCCTGGAAGCGCTGCGGCAGGCGCTCGACTACCGGCTCTACGCCATGCTCAATCGCCAGAGCAGCGTGCTGGAGAACGGCCGCCTGCGCTTCTGGATGAACGACTGCCGCGTACAGAGCGCCCGCCAGCGCAAAGGCTTGCCCGATTTTCCCTGCCGCCCGGTGGGCGAGATCGAATATCAGCGCTTCGCCGCCGCCATCGACCCGCGCATCCGCTGCCGCTGCCTCGCCTGCCCGCCGGACCGCCACCCGGAGTCGTTCTACTGCGGCTGGGAGTTCTGGGTCGACGAAGAGGCCGCCGACTCGTCGCCGGGCAGTTCGGCCGAATAGGGGAAGTCGGCGGCTGTGAGCGCCCGGAACCCATAGAAGAGGATCGCCAGAACCCCCCAGGCGAGCCCCACCGCCACCCCCAGGTCGATGATGCCGCGCAGCGGCTGCTCCAACTGGCGCACCAGAATGATCAGCACCACCACCCCGCTGCTGACGCCGATCGACACCACCTGGCGCTTGCGGTTGGTGTGGAAATAGGTCATGCAGAAGAGCGGGGCCAGGAGCTGATGCCCCCAGCGGTCATGGCTGCGCAGCGCCCGGGCCCGGGCGGCGATCCGCGGCGCGAATGCGCGCTGAAAAACGAAGCGCCCCTTGAGCAACCCCAAGAGCAGCGCCAGCAGCAGGGCCGCCGGCCAGGGGCTCTGCAGGAGCGGGTAGTGGGTGGTGGCGTCGAACGCCACGAGGCCCAGTCGATAGACTGCGCTGGAGAGCAGCAGGGCCACGCCGAGGACGCCCCAGATGGCGCCCAGTCGATGATTTTTCATGGGTGAGACTTTGGCAGAAAGCGGGGTGGAAGCGCACCCTCTCGGTGCGCTGAGAACAGTTGCGACCGGAGCATTGTGCGCCGTGGCGGTCCTGAGCACAAGCGGCCATCGATGCACCGGCGCGGGGTTGCTGAATTGGGCGGGGGCTCCGGGCGAGCGGGTGTCCCCACCCTTGGAGTGGAGCCGCTATCCCTTTCAGTCAGCAGGGCAGCGGAGCCGGTGCGGCGCCGCCGGCGGAATCCCCGGCGGCGCGGAAGAGCTGCAGCCAGCGGGCCACCGCGCGCGGATCGTCGCCGACCGCGGTTTCGTCGGAGAGCACGATGCCGGCGAAGCCGGCGGTTTCAACCTGGTGCAGGTGCACAATCTCGCTGCGCGTCGGCGTGGGATGGTGAGTGAGGTGCTCCAGCACCTGGCCGGCGAGCAGCGCGGGGTGGGCAAACGCCGCGATCCGCGCGGCAAAGCGCGCCTGGAGGGGGCCCAATGCGCGGCAGCCGGCCTGGGCACCGAGGTCGCCGCGGCAGAGCCAGAGTTCATCGAAGTGCCGGTCGATCTCCGCCAGATGGTCGAACGCCGCGGGCAATTCGATCTTGGCGATGAGATGGTGCCCGGGCGCCGCCTGACGCAGGAGTTGCGCCTCGCTGCCGGTGGCGACGAAGGAGAAGGCGTATTCCACCCAGGGGAAGTGGCGCGAGGCGGCGATCATCTCGGCGTCGCGGGGGCTGAGTGCGGCGATCCGCAAAGGATGGTCGGGACGATTGATCCCCTTGAACGAGGAGAGCGGGCCGTTGCGCAGAACCCGGGCGCGCAGCTCCCTGCCGGCGGCGCTCTCGATCCGCAAGTGGACGCGGGCGTCGTTGAGGGTGAGCAACTCACCCGCCCGCACCTGGGTGAAGAGCGCCGGGTGGGGGACCGGGATCAACGCCGGGTCGCTGGACGCATCGGCGGCGATCAAAGTGACCTCCGGGGGAAGGCCGACACAGGTGGGGAACTCGCCGATGCGCATCTTGGCGCCCTGCAGATCGAGGACCACCGGGGGCAGTTCGGGCGGTTGCCCGCAGATCTCCGGCAAGCGCCGCAGCCACTCCCCGAGTGTGGTCGGGTTGAGATGGGAGGTGTTCAGGCGGAATCGATCGGCGGCGGGTCGCAGCGCTCGGATCAACTCCGCGGAAGCGGAGGCCGGGCCCAGCGTGAGGACGGTCTGTAGGGGCATGAGCGAACCATTGACGATGGGGAGGTGGTACAATCAAAGGCTACACGCAGACCTTACCCCCAAAGTGCCCTCTATGTGGCTGGGAGCCTGTCGCGCATTGTCTTCACGTCGCCCCGCACTCGTCCCTGCTCCGATCTCTGCGTTGCCAAGTCCTTGAAAGGCAACCAGCCTTCCTGCGGACTCAGCGCCTTGATCTCGAACCAGGCCCGAACACGGGGCTCGAAAGCCAATGCGCGACAGGCTCCTTGGCTCTCTCCAACGGGCGGTCGAACCGTGTGAAGAGCCGGGAAAGCTGCCCGCTGGTTACCGCCCCGCTTGCGCGTGTCGACGCGCTGGAGTTTCGATGCCGTTGCCCCTTGAAGGAATCCGCATTCTCG
>JALXCG010000044.1 GCA_026991065.1 Gemmatimonadota bacterium
TCCGGCGGCGTGTTCGGGCGCTTGAGCCGCCCCTGCGACTGCGCCGGCGACGCGGAGCCCGCTGCCCTGCGCGGCCCTGGTGTAGCGAGCGGCCCGGCTGCGTGAGGTCCGCTGCGGCCGGCCGGGAGCCGGTCGCTACTGCCCTGGTTTGGTGGTATGATGAGCATGACACATCGTCCTCGGCATTGATCGCGACTCAACAAAGGAACTTCCCATCGCACAACGGATCTACGGCTCAATCGAAAGCCTGAAGGCGGCCCAGCGCCGGCTTCTGGAGCGACTTTATCACCGCCGTCTGCGCGGTGAGGGGGCGATTTCGCAGGAGTTGGCCAACCAACTCACGCAACTGTCGCGAGAGTTGAACCGGGTAGTCGGAGTGTTGCTCGACCGGCGCGGAGTGGTGCAGGCAGTGATGTTGGGGGATGCCCGGCGGCTCTACCTGCCCGATATTGGTCGCGAACGGGTCGGATCGGGGCGCTTTCGCGGCCTGCGCCTGGTGCGCACCGATCTGACCGGTCCCGGGCCGGCGCTGACGCACGAGGATCAGGCGGATCTGCTGCGCCTGCGCCTGGATATGGTGATGGCGCTCACGGTCGGTGACGACGGCTATCTCGACATGATCCATTGGGCGCACATTCTGCCGGCCGGCGCCGACGATGTGTGGCGGGTCGAGGCGGCGCTCTCGGTGGCGTTGATGGGGCTGGAGTTCGATGCGTTCATCCGCGATCTGGAGGCGGAGTTTCAGCGCGAGACGCACGGCGCGCGCGAGGTGGGGGCGGAGCGAGTGTTGCTGGTTGGGCTGGATCTGCCGCGGGAACCGCTGGAGCCGCGCCTGACCGAGATGTATGAACTGTGTCGCACCGCGGGGGTCAATGTGGTGGGTGAAATCCGCCAGGCGGCGGCGCGTCCCGATCCGCGCACGGTGGTGCGGCGGGGCAAGCTGGAAGAGTTGGCGCTGGCCGCGGTGCGGCAGGATGTGGATACAGTGATTTTTGCGCGGGAACTGTCGCCCAACCAACTGCGCAATGTGGCGGCGGCGACCGATTCGCGGGTGATCGACCGCACCCAGTTGATCCTGGACATCTTCGCGCAGCGGGCAACCTCGGCGGACGGCAAGCTGCAGGTGGAGTTGGCGCAGTTGCAGTATCTGCTGCCGCGGCTGGTGGGCAAAAACCCGGCGCTGTCACGCCTGGCCGGGGGGATCGGCGGGCGTGGTCCGGGCGAAAGCAAGCTGGAGATCGATCGGCGGCGGGCCCGCGACCGCATGCACAAGCTCAAGCGACGGATCAAGACCCTCTCCAAGCAGCGGGCGCAGAAACGTTCGCGCCGGCAAGCGCGCGGGGTACCGATTGTCTCGATCGTGGGCTACACCAACGCCGGGAAATCGACGCTGCTGAACGCGCTCACGCACTCCAATGTGCTCAGTGAGGACAAGCTTTTTGCGACGCTCGACCCGGCCAGTCGACGGCTGCGTTTTCCGGCGGATCGGGAAGTGGTGCTCACCGACACGGTGGGATTCGTGCGCGATCTGCCGGAGGAGTTGATCGCAGCCTTCAAGGCCACGCTGGAGGAACTGGACCAGGCAGATCTGTTGCTGCATGTGGTCGACGCGGCGGAGCCGGATCTGGATGCGCGGATGGAAGCGGTGGTGCGGATTCTGGGCGACCTGGGGCTGGCCGAGAAGCCGGTGTTGCTGGTCCTGAACAAGGCGGATCGCCTGCCGGCCGGAGAGGCTGCCCGACTCGCGCAACTGCACGGGGGAATCGCGATCAGCGCGCTACAGCGGCCGACTCTGCGACCGCTGGTGGCGGAGATTGAGCGACGGATTTTCGATCCTCAGGAGAGGAATAACCCGGCGCCGGCGGCGCTGGCCGGTTCACCCCTCGGGGTTGAGCTGGATGCCGGCGACGGCGCTCTCGATGGCGTCGATTTCCGCATCGGTGAGTTTAAGGTCGACGGCGCGTAAATTGTCTTCCACCTGGGCCGGGGTGGAGGCGCCGAAGATCACCGAGGTGATGCCCGGCTTGTGCAGGCACCAGGCCAGCGCCAGCTGCGCCAGAGTAACGCCGAGATCAGCGGCCAGGGGCTGCAGGCGGTCGACCGCGGCGAGCACCTCGGGGCGCAGCCAGGGGCGAAGCCAGAGACCCGCTTTCTGGTGGGTGGCGCGGCTGCCGGAGGGGGTGTTGTCTTGCGAGTATTTGCCGGTGAGAAGTCCCTGCGCGAGGGGACTGAAAACGATCTGCCCAAGCCCTTCGGCGTTACAGGCTGGAATCACCTCTGCTTCAATCGAGCGCTCGAAAATGTTGTAGGGTGGTTGGTTGGAGATCGGACGCGGAACCTGCATGGCATCGGCCAGGCGGCAGGCTTCGGCGATCTGTTCGGCGCTCCAGCAGCTCACCCCCCAATAGAGAATCTTGCCCTGGCGGATCAGAATCCCCATGGTGTAGACCAACTCCTGAAGCGGAGTTTCATCGTCCCAGCGATGGCACTGGTAGAGATCCAGGTAGTCGGTCTTGAGGCGGCGCAACGTACCGTGCAGCGATTCGATCACATGTTTGCGGGAGAGGCCGCGGTCATTGGGATGATCGCTCATCGGGAAGTAACATTTGCTGGCGATCACCTGGCGATGACGCTGAAAGCCTTCGAG
>JALXCG010000045.1 GCA_026991065.1 Gemmatimonadota bacterium
CAACGCCCTCGCTCTTGACCCGGAAGGTCCCCAGGCGATCTTCATCGGTACCGATGCGGGCGCCTGGGTCAGCACATCGGGCGGCGGCAACTGGATGGTGCTGGGGTCCGGTCTCCCCTTGGTGTCGGTCTATGATCTCAAGGTCCACCCCGAGGAGCGTTTTCTGATCGCCGGTACTCATGGGCGCTCGATGTACAAGCTGGCGCTCCCCGATGGTGTCGGTATCGCCGGGCCCAGCCCACCGGCCGGGCATAACCGCCAACCTCGGCTCTACCCCAACGCGCCGAACCCTTTCAACCCCAGCACCTCCATTCGCTTTGAGCTGCCGCTTTCCACTCACGCGCGTCTCGCCATCTACGATCAGAGCGGTCGCCTGATCCGCACGCTGGTCGATGCGACCCTCCCCGCAGGCAGTCACAGCCGGCGTTGGGACGGTCTGTCGGCGGCAGGCGTACCGGTTGCGTCGGGTCGCTATACTGCTGTCTTGGAGGCCGCGGGCACCCGCGCCGACCAAACCATGCTCTTACTCAAGTAAATCCTTGGCCTGCTGATCCCCAGCTTCTGGTTCGCGCTCCCATGTCACGGCGCGGGCTTCCCTTCAGAGGAGTTTTCAAATGTCCGAAAAACCCGCATCGGCGGCCTTCGACTTTCTGTCGACCACTCCCCACCAACGGGCACGGCACAGTGTCGAATCGGTCAAACGCGATTTCGCGGCGCACCTTCACTTCTCCTTGGTCAAGGACCGCTACACGGCCACCGAACTCGATCGCTACGATGCCCTTGCGTTGGCCATTCGCGATCGGGTGGTGGATCGCTGGATCAAAACCCAACAGGTTCACCACGAAAAAGATGTCAAGCGCGTCTACTATCTTTCTCTGGAATACCTGATGGGGCGCGCGCTACAAAACAACCTGATCAATCTCGGCTGCGAAGAGATTGTGCGGGAAGCGCTCAATGACCTGAACATCGATCTGGATACTCTGCTGAATCGCGGCCGGGATGCCGGGCTTGGAAACGGTGGTCTGGGGCGTCTGGCGGCCTGTTTTCTCGACTCACTCGCCACGCTGGACATTCCCACTTTCGGTTATGGCCTCTGCTACGACTACGGGATCTTCACCCAGAACATCCGGGACGGGCGCCAGTATGAAACACCGGATGACTGGCTGCGCCATGGCAATCCATGGTTCATTCCGCGTCCGGAATACAGTCAAGTCGTCCACTTCGGGGGTCGGGTCGAGACCGTTCAGACGCCGCGCGGCATCCACTTCGTCTGGCGCGATACCTCTCCCATGATCGGGCAACCGATCGACATGCCGATCGTCGGCTATGGCGGCAAGACTGTCAACAATCTCCGCCTCTGGTCAGCCAAGGCACATGAAGATTTCGACTTCCAACACTTCGATCGAGGGGACTATTTTGGCGCCGTCGAGGCCAAGGTTACCGCCGAGAGCATTACCAAAGTCCTCTATCCGAACGACAACAACTACCAGGGCAAAGAGCTGCGCTTTCGACAGCAGTACTTCTTCGTTTCCTGTTCCCTGCAGGACATCTTTCGCCGCTACACTCGAGACCATCGATCGTTCGCCGAGTTCCCGAGCAAAGTCGCGCTGCACCTGAACGACACTCACCCCGCGCTGGCCATCCCGGAGTTGATGCGGCTGCTGCTCGATGAGCAGCACTTGTCCTGGGAAGAAGCCTGGGACATCACCTGCGCCACCACCGGCTATACCAACCACACACTCATGCCGGAAGCTCTCGAACGTTGGCCGGTGTCCTTCTTTGAGCGCCACCTACCGCGCCACATGCAGATCATTCACGAGATCAATCGCCGCTTTCTGAAACGTGTCCGCGGGCGCTTTCCCTTTGATTCCGACCGTCTGCAGCGCATGAGTCTGATCGACGAGCAGGGGGAACGCAGCGTACGCATGGCCTACCTTTCGATTGTCGGTTCGAAGTCGGTCAACGGCGTCGCAGCACTTCACACCCACCTGCTCCAGACGCATCTCTTCTCCGACTTCTACGAACTTGACCCGGAGAAGTTCAACAACAAGACCAACGGCATTACCCCACGGCGTTGGCTGCGTCTGGCCAATGCTGACCTGGCCCAACTCATCACCGCCCGCATCGGTTCGGCATGGATCACCGACCTGGAGCACCTGCGCGACATTGAGCAGTTCGCCGACGACGAGGATTTCCAGGCGGAATTCCGCGCGATCAAAGCGCGCAACAAAGCGGAACTCGCCACGATCATCGGTGATCGCGCCGGCGTCAATGTCTCCGTCGATTCGATTTTTGATGTCCAGGTCAAACGCATCCATGAGTACAAACGCCAATTGCTCAACGTGATGCACATCGTCATGCTCTATATGCGCTTGCGCCGTGATCCAACCATTTCAATCACGCCGCGCACCTTCATCTTCGCCGGCAAAGCAGCGCCCGGCTACAAAATGGCAAAGAAGATCATCCACCTGATCCACGCCGTCGGCGATGTCATCAATGCGGACGCTGAAGTGGATGGCCGGCTCCGGATCGCTTTCATACCGAACTACGGGGTTTCGCTCGCGCAAAAGATCATCCCCGCCGCGGACATCAGTCAGCAGATCTCCACCGCCGGCATGGAAGCATCCGGCACCGGCAACATGAAATTCGCCTTGAATGGCGCTCTTACCATCGGCACCCTGGATGGAGCCAATATCGAGATCATGGAGGAAGTGGGCGAAGACAACATTTTCATCTTCGGTCACACCGCGGAACAGGTCGACGCCCTGCGCTCCGATCCCGATTACGATCCACGGGCAATCTACGAATCGGACAATGAGATCCGCGAAACCTGCAACCTTCTCTTCGGTGGTTTCTTCGACCCGCAGGAACCCGGCGTCTTCGATTCCATTCAACGCAAGGTGCTCGACAGTTCAGATCCCTACATTCACCTCGCCGACCTGCGCATGTACGCCGATGCAATGGCCAGGACCCAGGCCTTCTATGCAAACCCAACTGCCTGGACTCGTGCCGCGATCCTCAATGTCGCGCGCATGGGGCGATTCAGCTCCGACCGCACAATCCGCGAGTACAATCGGGAGATCTGGCAAGTGCCGCAGGTTCCGGTCGACTGATTCGTCGGCATCTCGCGCGAGTACTCTCTCCAATTTGTGAATTATCGTTACCTATGAAAAACCATCTGGACCGCGCCCTCAATATCTTCGCGGATGTCCGCGCCGGAGAAGGGTCCAACGCCCTTCTCCTCATGCTCAATGTGTTCCTGCTCCTGACCGCCTACTACCTGATCAAGCCCGCCCGCGAAGCGTTGATCCTCGCCGGTGGTGGGGCAGAGGTCAAGAGCTATGCCGCGGCCGGACAAGCCCTGCTTCTACTCCTGGCGGTACCGCTCTATGGGCGTCTTGCCGCCCGGGTTCCGCGCCGGCGACTCATCAACAGCGTTACCCTCTTCTTCGTGGGCTGCCTGGTCTCCTTCTACCTGGCGGCACAGGCCGGTTGGGCGGTCGGAGTTCCGTTCTACCTCTGGGTCGGCATCTTCAACCTCATGATCATCGCCCAGTTCTGGGCGTTCGCCAACGACATCTACACGCCCGATCAAGGCAAACGGCTTTTTGCCATCATCGGTTTTGGCGCCTCGGCGGGGGCGGTTCTCGGTGGTGTGATCGCCAAGCACCTCATCGAGCCCTTTGGCGTGCGGCAACTGCTTCTGGTCTCCGCCGGAGTTCTGTTGTTGGCTGCGGCAATCACCAATCTGATCGATCAGCGAACACAACACGCGGCCCACTCCAAGGCTCCCCATCGCGCGGAAAGCGCCACCGCCCCGATTCACAATCGTGGGGCGTTCAAGCTTCTTCTGAACAACAGTTATCTTCTCCAGATCGCATTTCTGCTGCTGATCCTCAACTGGGTCAACACCACCGGTGAGTATATCCTGGGCGACGTCGTTCTCGCCAAAGCGCAAGCAGCGGTCGCCGCGGGCAGCAGCGGCGGCCTGGATGTCGGTGACTACATCGGCGTTTTCTACTCCGATTTCTTCTCTGTCGTCAATCTTGTCAGCCTCTTCACGCAGGCGTTTCTCGTCTCCAGGATCCTGCGCTTTTTCGGGGTTCGTGCCGCCCTCTTGATCCTTCCGGTTGTCGCTTTCGGCGGCTACCTGATCCTCGCCTTTTATCCGGTTCTGGAGATCGTTCGCTGGGCAAAAACCGCGGAAAACTCCACCGACTATTCCCTGCAGAACACGGTTCGCAATGTTCTGTTCCTGCCTACCACGCGCGAAGAGAAATATGTCGCAAAACAAGCGATAGACAGCATCTTCGTGCGCATGGGCGACGTCCTCTCAGCACTGGTCGTTTTCGCCGGCACCCAGTGGCTCGGCATGAATACGCATGGCTTCGCGCTCTTCAATCTTCTTTTGGTGGGAATATGGGTTCTGCTGGCCCTTGGAATCGGGCGCCGCTTTCATCAATTGGAAAGAGAATCCGCTGCAGCGTCCTCGGGCGGCACAAGATCCCGGTCGTAGATCTCCTCGGTGGTGCCGGCGGTCCGCCAAACATGAAGCCGCGGAGGCGCGTTCCGGTAGATGTCCAGCACCATCAGCCCCGGCACCGAGGCGCAGAAAAGAGCGTCATCACCCCAGCCGACGGGGGAGAGTTTTGACCCCGCCCCACTGATGGCCACGTAACCCGCATAGTCGCCGCCTTGGAGAACCTGCAGATTGTGATCGTGTCCGGCGGCATAGAGCAGAGGCGGATCACTCTTCACCACCTTGCGCAGCTCCTCCATTACTTCACCGTAAGCCCCCGAGCCGATCTCCTCACCATCGCGACCGGCCAGGAGCCTGATACCCCAACTGACCACATTTTCAGCCAGCATCCCGACAAGCGGCACCCGCTCCCGCCAGCCAAAGCGGCCACCGTGGGGGCCGTAGCTCTTGGGAGGATGGTGTGCCACCAGAAGTGTTGTGCGGTCGTCGCTGTGCTGGAGAACCTGTTCCAGCCTCCGCCAGGTTCCCTCCTGATTCCGGTCCGCCGCCCGTTCCGCAATCAGGCGCTCAGTATCCAATCCGACGATGCGCACGCCCGGCCGTTCCAGGGTATCAGGGCCAGCCGCCCCGGCCGGCAGGAAGCGCCCGCCACGCTCGGCCACAAACTCCATTTGGCGCAGCAACGCCCCAGAGTCACCCTTGCCCCAATCGTGGTTACCCGGTAGAAAGACGCACTCTCCACCCGCGTCGAGAGCAGCCTCTATCTCCCGGCTGAGAACCGCTTCCACCGCGGCGCGGTCGGGCGAAGGCTCCTTCGGCAACCCCTCGGCGTAGGCGTTGTCCCCCAAATAGAGCACGGTCGCTCGACCGGCTGCCTCCTCGACCGCCTTCCGGATCGCTTGCAAGAGCGGAGCCCCCTCCGCTACCCAGCCTGCATCGCCCACCAGCACAACACGCCAGCGCATCGAAGCCGAGTTGGCCTCTTCATAAGGGGGGCGCATCTCGCGAGAAGCGTACCGCATTCTCTCCGCGCTACAGCCGGCCATTCCGAGCACAATCATGACCCAGCACACAAACAACCACCACCGCCCATTTCCCGGGCCGCAGATTCCGGTGCGTTCTGCTTGCCTCAACCGCCGCATCACGACCGCTTCGGCAACTGGGTCAGTTCGATCTCTGTTGATGGCGTGACGACTACTCCATCACGACGACAACGACGCGGCGATTCAGCGCCCGCCCCGCTTTGGTGGCGTTATCGGCAACCGGCATCGTCTCCCCGTATGAATAGGAGGACAAGCGGTGGAGAGGAATCTGATGCTCTCGGTGAAGGTAATTCACCACGGCCTCGGCTCGTGCTTTACCGAGTTCCAGGTTGTAGGCTTCGCTGCCGGTCGCATCGGTGTGCCCCTGGACTTCGATGTAGACGTCGCGATTCTCCCGCTTCAGTTCCCCGACCAGCTCCGAGAGAACGGCCTTCGCTTCGTCGGACAGGGTGTAAGCATTGACCGTAAAGCGAATCTCGTCGTTGGACATCACAGTCTGACCCAAGAGATGACCCTGCGCGAGTTTGCCGGCCTCGGTCGCGCGCCGCAGGGCATCCTCGGCGGTGCGCTTGTTGGACGCAATGCTCGCGTCACGAGAAGCCAGGCTTTGGTTCATCGACTCGTTCAGTCGTGCTTCAAGTGCAGCGATCTCTTCGTTTACGTATCCCTTGGTGGCGCAACCAGCAAACAGCAGCGTCCCGACAGCCAACAGCGATAGATGGTAGAGCCTCTTCATCAAACATTCCTCAGTGGTGATTCCGGCCGCTTCGAGCCGTGCGCAGGTTTGGTTAGACCGCTCCGCAGTCTGCTTCGCAGTCGTCTCGGAATCTACCACCGCCGGTGGAGTATCACAAGTCGCACCCGCCACCGTCGCCACCTTCGGCAGCGCTCACCACAACTGGCACCACAACAGGCAGCGAGTGGCCCCAAACCGATCCGTGCGTGATACACTCCACTCCATGTCAGTCTACTTCTACTACGCGTTGGTTATCCTTCTCGGGGTTCTCTTCATCCTGGTTCTTGTGGAGGCATTTCGCTCCCTGGGAGAGGTCGATACCGATACTCCGCGGGGTGACTCCGGTTCCGACTCCGACTGACCCCCGGTCCCCAATGACGATCGCGGTTGTCCCCACCTATAACGAGATCGAGAATCTGCCCCAGCTCATCGCCAGAATTCGCGCGCTTCCTTTCCCGATCCACATCCTGGTTGTAGATGACGCCAGCCCCGACGGTACCGGGCAGTTGGCGGACCAACTCGCGCGCGTCGATCCTCTGCTCACCGTTTTACATCGTGAAGGTCGCCGAGGCCGCGGGCTGGCGGGGCGCGAGGGCTTTCTCCGTGCCCTGGAGCTTGGAGCAGAGAGAATCGTCGAGATGGATGCCGACCTGTCTCACCGCCCCGAGCACATTCCCGCGCTCCTCCAGGCACTTGCGGAGTGTGATCTTTCGCTGGGTTCACGCGCTGTTCCCGGTGGTCGCGATTGTGACCGCGGTCGCCCGAGGCAATGGCTGACACGTCTTGCCAATGGCTTCACGCGCAGGGTCCTGGCCATCCCCGTCAGAGACTGCAACTCCGGCTTTCGCGCGTTTCGGCGGCAGGCACTGATCACCATCAAGCCGGCCACACTCAGCAGCCGAGGTCCCGCCATCGTCCATGAAGTGCTCTATCGCGCCCAGCGGGCCGGTCTGCGAATCAAGGAGGTTCCAATCCAATTCGTCGATCGGCGTGTCGGTCAATCCACGTTGACATTTCGCACCCTGGCCGCCAGCTACTTCGCGGTCCTCAGGTTGCGCGCACTCGATTTTTCGTCGCAACCATCGCAGAGGAGCTGATCCCGTGCCCACCCGCTTTGTAGTCGCAGGAACCGCCGGCCACATCGATCACGGCAAGACCGAACTGGTGCGCGCTCTCACCGGTACCTGGACCGACCGGTTGAAAGAGGAGCAGGAGCGAGGCATCTCGATCGATCTTGGGTTCGCTGAGTTGCAACTCGGGGACGACATCAGTGTCGGTTTGGTCGATGTTCCCGGGCATGAACGCTTTGTCCGAAATATGCTGGCGGGTGTCGGAGGCATCGATTTCGTCATGCTGGTCGTTGCCGCGGACGAGGGCGTCATGCCGCAGACCCGCGAACACGTCGACATCATCGAACTTCTCGGCGTGCAAGCCGGGGTTGTCGCGCTTACCAAGGTGGACCTGGTCGATGATCCGGAATGGTTGGAGCTGGTCGAACTCGATGTCAGCGAACTGCTCGCTGCAACCAGCCTGGCGGATGCACCGATCATTCCGGTGAGCAGCATCACCGGCCAAGGCCTGGATGAACTGCGCCAAGCATTGCACAGCATCGCCGCGCGCAGCCAATCGCGGGAGAGCAGCGGTGACTTTCGCCTGCCGATCGACCGCGTCTTCACCGTCAAGGGATTCGGCACGGTGATCACCGGCACCGTCTGGTCGGGTCAGATCAGCGCGGGCGAGACCATCGCCCTTGAACCGGGCGGGCGGCACGCCCGCGTGCGCAACGTCCAGGTGCACGGCATCGATCACGAATGCGCGCGCGCCGGGCAGCGGGCGGCTCTCGCCCTGGCCGGAATCGAGAAGCAGGATATCGAGCGCGGAATTACGGCCTGCTCGCCGGGCTCCCTCACACCATCGTTCATGATCGATGCCCGGGTGCGAGTTCTGCCTGGCTGTGAGCGCGGTCTCCAGCATCGCCAGCGAGTTCATTGCCACCACGGAACGGCAGAGGCTCTGGCCCGGGTGATCCCGCTCGAAGGCGAGTTCATCCCGGCGGGTGAGTCGGGTGTCGTCCAGCTTCGCCTCGAAAGCCCCATGGCGCTCCTGCCCGGCGATCGTTTTGTTCTGCGGCAGTACTCGCCCATCACTTCCATCGCGGGAGGTGTCGTACTCGACCCTTGGGCACGCAAGCACCGGCGCCGGCGCGCCGACGTTCTGCATGGACTCGGTGTTCGCGAGAGCGGCTCCGCCGAAGAGATCGCGGCCGAAATTGTCCGCGCTGCGGGTCCCGCGGGTCTGGATCCAGACGACGCCCGCCTGATCGCCGCCTTGACGCAGACCTCGGAAGAGAAACGGGGGGTCGAGGCGATTCTGGAATCCTCTCTGCGTGCAGGCCTGATCGCGCGACTGCCGAGCGGTCAGTTGATTGCGGGACGCTATCTCCACGCGGCCTTGCAGCACCTTGAAGCTCTGGTAGACGCTCACCACCGGCGGCACCGTCTGCAGCCGGGACTGCCATCCAACGAAGCGGCCAGCCGAATCACCGCGCAGTTTCCCGGCATTTCAGGTTCATCCGTCGTGGAGTTGGCGATTCAGCAGAAAA
>JALXCG010000046.1 GCA_026991065.1 Gemmatimonadota bacterium
GAGCGGGTCGGCGTCGAAATTGCCCGTTCCGCCGCTGAATCCGCCCTCGATCAGGCAGTAATAGACATCGTTCAGCATGTCGTCGGCGAAGATGTCGGTGGTGCCGTTGTCCCAGAGAATGCAAGAAGTAAATGTGTTGCCACTGAAATTGCGCGAATAGAAGAGTTCGTGGTTGCCGCCGGCGGCGTAGTTATCGGTGAAGGTGCAGTTGACAAAAGCGCCGCTGCCGAACCAGAAGTTGTCCATCACCGCGCCACTGCCCGCGGTGTAGTTGCCGGAGAAGAGACAGTTGTTGGCGACCACCTGGGTGCCGTGGGCGCCCACCTGGATCGCCCCCGCGCCCCAGGTGGAGGTGGTGTTGTCGGCGATGGTGCAGTCTTCGAGCGTGAGCGTGCACTGGCGGTAGGCGGTCAGGCCGCCGGTGCCGGTGGCGCTGTTGGCGACGATCCGACTGCGTTTCAGCGTCGGGGCGCCGCCCAGGGTATAAACCCCGCCGGCGAAGTTCTTCCAGCCCGGCGCGGAGTTGCCGCGAATGACGCAGTCGGCGATCAGCGGGTCGGCATAAACACAGTAGATGCCACCGCCGCCGGCGCTGTGCCCCCAGTCGTGACCGGAGGAGACGTTGTTCAGAATGGTGCAGGCGTCGATGATCGGCGCCGCGCCCGAAGTGCAGTAGATGCCGCCGCCGCGCGACTCCCCTTCGTTCACCGTGTTGTCGCGAATGATGCACTGGCGGATGTGGGGAGCGGCGTCGCTGTCGCAGTAGATGCCGCCGCCGGCGCGGCTGGCGCCCGGGTCGGCGGTGAGGGTGCCGTGGATCCCGCCGCCGGCGAGTGAGCCGGGATTGCCCCAATGGTAGACGCGCCCCTGGCCGCCGGTGAGCGTGAGCCCGGCGATCACCGTGTGGCGCCCCACCGCGGGCGGCACGTAGATCACCGATTCCACGCCGCCGGCATCGACCACCGTGGCGGCCACCGTGCTGGAGTCGCCGGGATCGCTGCCGGTAAGCGTGATCGGGATGGCCGGCATGGTCAGATGTTCGGGGAAGGTGCCGGGCAACACGAGGACCGAATCGCCGCTGCTACAGGCGTTGATCGCCGATTGGATGCCGCGAAAGTCCTGGGGAACCACGAAGGTTGTGGCCGGGGCGGCGGCGGTGAAGAGGGTTGCGCCGAGGAGCGCGCCGATGATGGAAGAGAGGTGCGACTGCTGCATGCTGCCGAAAACTCCTGAAGGGTCAAACGGTGTGAAAGCAAAGAACGATCTTCGCAAGTGTAACCGCGAAGAGGAGGCGTGGGCACGGGATGATGGCGCCGAACCGGGCAGATTCTTGTCCTTTTTCTAAGTGCTCCCCCGGTGCGCCGCGAACCGTCCGGGCGTTTCCATCGGCGCACTTCGCGGCATCCCGGCTCCCTTCCTGGCCGAAGCCGCGCTTGAACCCGGCCGGGGCGGTTTGGCTCATAAAGGGGCATTCACCTGTCCCGGGACGGGTGGCGCATCCCGCGGCGCGCCGGCTCCCACCTGCCCCGGGGCGGGTGCGCGGTGGCGCCGGGCGTCACCTGTCCCGGAGCGGGTGCGCGGTGGTGCCGGGCGTCACCTGTCCCGGAGCGGCCGGGCTCATGCGGAGGCGATCACCTGTCCCGGGGCGGGTGGTGCCCGGCCCGGTCGCGGGGCGGCGGGGCGTGTCTCTCAGTAGCCGCGCGCGCCGTCCAGGCCCTTGCCCGCTTCGGCGCGGCTCAAGCTGTCCAGGACCGCCCCGGGGGCGGTGATGAAGCAGCGCTCGGCGGGTGACCAGGTGGCGCGGTAGAGATAGGCGGCGAGCGGGTAGTGGCGATCCAACTCCGCCACCGCGGGGGCGAACTCGGGATCCACCCCGGTGGCGTCGCGCATGCCGCGGGCATTGGCGCTCGACAGGCGCACGTGAAGCGCTTCGACCGCCAGCGTGACTCCCGCGGGCCAGGGGGTGGGGGGGAAGCCGTGGCCGAGCGCCGGCGGCAGAAAGAAATGCAGCAGGCGGTCTTCGCCCGGTTGCAGCCGGTTGTCGCCCAGCTTGCGGGCGGGATTCCAGCTCCAGGTCTGGCCGATGCGTTCGGCGCGGTAGTAAAGCGTGTCGCCGTTTGCGTCGCGGGCCGCCACCCGCACCCAGAGCGCCCGTTCCGGATCGGCGGTGGGAACGGCGTGGCCGGCGCCGTTCTGGTGCAGCGTGACGCAGAGTTCCGGGCCCGCGTGGCCGGTGTGATCGGCGTGGCCGGTGGTGGTCCCCCGAGCGCGGCTTCCGGGGTGGTCATTCGCGGTGCGGTTGCCGGGGGCGGCCCGGGCCACCCACTGCGGTTGCAGCGCGACGCCCGGGCGCCAGCCATCTTCGCGGCGGGTGGCGAAACCGCTGAACACCTTTGGCACACCGCCGCCGGCCCAGGTGTGGCGATGCACCGGACGCACCTCCAACTGCGGGTTGGACTCGGCGACCAGGCGGGTGGCGCGCGGCATGTGGCAGTCGCCGCAGTAGCGATCCCCGGGGGTGGCGGCCGCGCTGTCGGCCCAGGCTCCGCCGGGGGCTTGCAACTCCGCGCGGGTGGTGAACCAGCAGAAGAGATTGGGGGTGAGCGGCGCGCCTTGCGGGTCGTGGCAGCGCAGGCAGATGGCGCG
>JALXCG010000047.1 GCA_026991065.1 Gemmatimonadota bacterium
CGGCGATGGGGAGCGAGGGCGGGCCGAAACGGCGCCGGCGGGATGGCGGGAAGACCGCTGCGAGAGGATGACGCGCATGACGCCGGGTGGCAAGGCCACGTGGAGAATTGCGCGGCGTCCCTTCCGGCGGCCGGGGTGGAGAGCCACGGCCGGCCGGAGGCGGCGATGGGCGGGGTGGAGCCGAACCCTGGCTGCGGGGTGGTGGCGGGTTCGGCGGGATCCCGGCGGAAGAGGGAGCGTGCTGCTGCCGGCGCGGCGCCGGGGCGGGACGGTGGCGCGGGAGCGGTGCAGCAAAACGAAAAACGCGCCATGAACGCTGCGCTGAGGAAGCGGCCATGGCGCTGCTGTGGAAGCCTGCCGGCCAAGTCAGTATGGAAGATCGACGTGGGTGACGCGAACGAAGGTGGTTGTACCGCTCATGTCTTCCCAGGTAACAATGGCGCTGCCGGGACGGGCGGCGATGCGGGGGAAGCGCGCGGACCCGGTGGCGATCTGCATCGGCTTCGACCAGGTTTGACCGCCATCGCCGCTTTCACTGAGCAGAATGCCGGGATCGCCACTGGCGAAATCCTCCCAGACCAAGACGGCGAAGCTCTTCTCGACCCAGATGTCGGGGTGCCAGGCGGAACCGGTGCCGGGAGCAACGTCGATCGGGGTGGACCAGCCGGTCGGGGCGTTGTCGGTATAGGCGCAACGCAACTCCCAATCGCTGATGCCGTTCTCGTTGTCGACCCAGGCGGCGATAACGCGGTCGCCCGTCGCGCCGACCGTGGGCTGGAGGGCAAGACGGTCTTCCTCCCAGACCAGCGGCTCGACGCTGCCCCAGGATTTGCCGTGTTGGCGAGTGACATTGAGCTTGCCGGTCTCATGCGAACGCAGCGTTTCGAGAGCGATCGGGCCTTTGCTGTCGGCGGTCATCACCAGGCCGTTGGTGTAGCCGAATTGATTCCATTGGTAGCCCTCGGCCCAGCCGATGGGGTGGCTGTGACCGGGGAGCCAGGCGATCGACTGGCGGTTGAATGCGGAGTTGCTGGTGATCGACAGAATGGCGCCGTCGCGGGCGACGACTGCCGGACGGTCCTGGATGTAGTTGAAGGGCTTGGTGAAGCGCGGCAGGGGCTCGGTGCTGGTGCCGTGGGGGTCGATGCGGTAGCAGAGGCTTTTCCAGGCCCAACTGTAGTCGCCGTCGACCAGCGACCAGTCGATGGTGCTGACACCGACAATGAGTCCCTCGTCGGCATCTCCGGCCAGACCGCTCTGCCAGGGGCGGAGGGTATCGTTGGCGGCGACGACCACTTCGGGGGCCGACCAACTGAGGCCGTTGTCGGTCGAGCGGGAGAGGAGCACATCCCAGGCGTTGCCGTCGAGATCGGCGCGGGCTTCAGTCCAGGTGATGAAGTAGTCGGGCCCGATGCGCTGCACATCGGGCAGTCGGGCGATGCTGCCATTGGGGAAGAGCAACTCGCCGACGGGAAGGTCGGGCGGTGTCATCCCCAGATCATCGGCGGAGTTGGCGCCACGCACTTGGTTGCCCTGCGGGGGAGCGGTATCGAAGAGTTCGTAGAGAATGCGCCCATCCGCCTGCGGCGAGTGAACGCCGAGAATCCAGGCCATGGTGGCGTGGATGTCGATCAACTCGGCGGAGCGGGTGATTTCGACGCCGGCGGGGATGTCGGGGCCGGTGGCGATGAAGGTAACATTGCGACAGCCGGCACAGGAGTCACCGTGCCACTGGAACGGTTCCCAGCCGTGGCCATCCACTTTGTCGGTGTGGCGACCGTGGAAATCGGTGTAGAAGATGGTGGTCTTGTCGCCGTAGCCGGGAACCGCGCGCACCGACTGCTCCAGTTCCCAGGCCAGGCGATCGACCTGGTCGATACCGGCGGTGTAGTCCTCCCAGGGGGTGTCTGAATATTGAGCACCCTCGTCGGGAGTTTGGAAAACTGCGTAAATAATGCGCGGAGCGTAGGTCTCGGCGACGTCGACGATGCGCTCGACAACTTCACGCTCGGTGAGGCCGAACTCCTCGACGGGACCGAGGTCGCGGCCGTCATAGAGGGGGTAACGGCTCCAGTCGGCGGAGGGTTCGTTGCTGGCCGCAATCACCCAGGCGGCTTCGGCGGGGGCCCCGGTCTGGGCGCGGAACTCCTGCACCAGAGAGGGGTAGTCGGGGCTGTTGGGGCCGCCGCGCATGCCGGTGCGGAGGCCGCAGGAGACCATGACGCGACCGTTCTGCTGGCCGGTTCGACCGAGGTTGTAGAAGTTGCGATACCAGGTTCCCAGCGGGCGAATGTCATTGCCGAGGTGGTTGCAGTAGCCGAAGTCATCCGCTTCCAGGCAATCGGTTTCGCGCAATCCGCCGAGGAAGAGAACAATGAAGTTTTCGGTTTTCAGCCCGGTGGGCGAGTCGTCGTCGGGCGGTGGCGCGGTAGCCGCCGCCTCCGCGGCGCCCCCGCAGCGGGAGCGGACCGGCGTCCACCACCTCGCCCACGAAGGTGGCCCGCCGCCCGACCTCGAGGCGCCCGATGGGGACCAGCTCGCGGCGATCCTCGTAGCGGGCGGGCAGGAAGTAGAGAAGATCGCCCACCGTGGCGAGCTCCCGCCGGGCCAGGATGGCCTCGCGGCGCGGACCCACCCCCGGAAGGC
>JALXCG010000048.1 GCA_026991065.1 Gemmatimonadota bacterium
CAGGAGCGCTGACCAGGTGGCGTCGGCAGTTGTGGCGATCAGTGCTTCGCACAAGAAAAGCGACGCGCCAAGAGACGCACCGGCGAGGAGACGGAGCAGCATGTAAGACTTCCTGGACGGTAAGAAGGCGATAATTGCGCACAGAGAATCCCGACGATCACGCCGCGGACTCCCCGCGTTGGTGGGTCACGGTTGCAAGAACTGGACGCACGGCGGGTAGTATACAGCTTCTCCCCAAGGCTCGATCATTCCGCCAAATGGGCGATGTAAAAAATAGACTCGGTGCTGCCTGTTGCGCTTAATGCTGTTGCCGCAAATCGCCCGGTTGGCCGCCGAAGGTGGTATCTTCGGCGCGATTCGTTTACCCAATTCAGATTCCGAGGCTATGACAAACCAATCTACTGTCGCCGTTTCCGCAGGGCCTCCCGGGCGGGCCCAGGTGCTTCTTTGGGGAGTGGTGACCGGCGCTCTGGTCAGCGCCGGTGCAACCGCTTTCGTGGCACTGGTTTTTGTTGCCATTCACCCTTTCTTGGTAACCTCACCCATTCTCCGCTCCGAACTCTGCATGACGGTGGCGACGGCCGCTCTGCTCGGCGTTGTCGGAGGCACGCTGGGGGCGCTCCTTGCCCCCAGAAGGCGGTGGCTCCCAAGCGCACTGGGCCTGGGGCTGCTGGCGGCGATGGTGGTTGCTGCCTATAGCTGGACCGGCTGGGATGGCCAGGCACACGGCACTGTGTTCAAGACGGGACCGCTGCTCTGGAGCGCGCGGCTGCCCGGCCTGGCCGCGATCATCGGCGGCGGGGTGGCCGGCGCCGCGGTCTGGTATTGGGGTTTGGCCCGCATTTTTGCCCGGCGCCTCGGGCTCTTTCGGGCGCTTTTCGGCGCGGGTCTGGCTGCGCTTCTGCTGGCCTGCCTCGCTGGTGCCGTGGCCGGCCCGCCTTCCGGGAAGGGCCGGGTGGTTCTCTTCGGGGTTGACGGGGTCGGGCTCGAATTGCTGGAGCGCATGACTCAGATCACCGACCTGCCCAATTTCAGCGAATTGCTCAAGGAGCACCCGCACGGCGATCTACTCCCGGAGCCCCCCTATTCGCCGCCTTCGTGGCCAACTCTGGCGACGGGGAAGCTACCTTCCAAGCACCGGATCGACAACTGGGGCAAGAACGACCGGGCAACCGGCAAACGCAAGAACCATGTGCGGGCGGACATTCAAGCCGCAACAATCTTCGATATCGCCGAGGACAGGGGACTCGGCGGGGCAGTCTTCGAGTGGCCGATCGTGGGTCGTGAGGCCAAGGGGCTCGATGCCCCCCTCAATCGCATGGCGGTATTCTTGACTGGCTTCGGCAGCCGGGTCCCGTGGGTTCTGCGCCAGGCCGCAGCGATGACGCAAAAGAAGCACGAGCGCATTCACCTGACCTACAAGGAAAACGAGACCGGCCTGCTGACACTCGCCCATTACTTCTGGAACTACACGGGTGCCAAGGCCTTCGGGCTGGTGGTCAAGAGCACGGACTCTTCGCAGCATCACTATTTTCATGCTTTGGATCCGGAGAAATGGGGACTCGACGCGGAGGAAGCGCGCAAGACCGCCGACTACATCCCCGCGATCTACCGCATTGCCGACCGGATGCTTGGCGGTTTCATGGCTTCGCCGGAAACCAACATTCTGGTCTTCTCCGACCATGGGGCACGCCCCATTCCCACGGATCTTCCGGTGCACTTCGATGTTGCCTATCGCTTTCTGCTGAACCCGCTCCTGGAAAAATGGGGATACCTGGTTCGCCGGGAAGATGGCTCACCGGATCTCTCCCGTTCCATACTCTACAACTGCTCCGACAAGGTTCTGCATCAGCAAATCTGCGTCAACATCACGACCGAGCGCTGTAAAGCGGAACATTCGACGCCGGAGGAACTGCTTGCGCGCGGACGGCCGGCGATCGAGTCGGTGGCCGCTCGCCTGCAAACCCTGCACTTCGAGAATGATGGAACACCACTCTTCCCCCCCCCCTACACGACGCGCTGGAATGGCCGGGACATGACCGAAAGCTGGCTTGACATGGGGGTCGGTGAAGAGGAGTTGGTCTACTTTCCCAATTACGATGATTATGATTTGATGATTGAGAAGGGATTCAAGATCATCCCCTTTTCGCCCGAGTTGAAGACCCGCGTCGTGGTTGATGGTGACGGCAACCGCTGGCCCCTGCTGGATCTGCTGGAATCGCGCGAGTGGGAGGGCAACCACCGCCGCGACGGGTTCGTCGCAGCGACCGGTCCCGCTTTTTCCGGTCCATTGCTGGTGCAGAACGCTCGAACCGTCGATATCGTCCCTACGGCGCTCTATCTTCTTGGGCTGCCGGCTGCCCAAGACATGGATGGTCAGTTGCTTCGGTCAATGTTGGCCGGCGGCGATGCGATCAGGCCCCTGCCCAGAATCGACAGTTACGAAGGGCAAGTGGCACACGGCCATGGCGCCGGCACCACCTCTTACGACGAACGCCTTCAACGGGATCTCAAAGCTCTGGGATACATAGACTGAAATGACACACCGATCACCCAACTCCGGCGCGGCGAAGCCGTCCGTCTTGCCTCTTTGCGTAATCTGGGGGCTGGCTTTCGGCGCCCTTGAGGCAGCCTATTTCACGCGTGCAAACCAGGTCTTCCCGCTGGGGAGTGGGCATGCTCTGCTCTGGCTCGTCTTGTCGCTGGCGCACTTCGCGTTGGCCGGCTTCGGAGCCCTCGCCGCCGGAGCGATTTCGCGCGTTGGGCAGAGAACAGCGGCGCGCATGGTCGGTGCTCCGGCCCTGCTCTTTCTGGTGCTTGCACTTTCACATTACCGCGATCGCGTGAACACCCGCCCCCGAAGTCTGGAGGGAACCCTGGTCACGTTGGCCATTGTTGCGGCATTCGCGGTGATCTTCTTCCTGCTGCGGCGCCTGGCGGTTCACTCCCTGCGCACGACACAGCGTGTGGTAGCAATCAGCGGTGCGCTGGTCATGGTCGGGGGGCTTGGCTGGTTGTTCACGCTCAGTCCGGACATGCGCTTTGACTCCAGCCTGCGCCTGCGCCGAAAACTGGAGGCCGGGGAGAAGCTTTATGAACCCACCGAGTCGGTCACGGCAGAGATGGTTGGCAACCCCAACGACAGCGGACTGCGAGTCCTTCTGATCCCCCTTGACGGCGGCACCTGGAAGGTGATCGATCCTCTCATCAAAGCGGGTCGAATGCCCAACCTCGAGTCTTTGATCCGGCGCGGTGCCAGTGCCACGCTCGAATCCGACATCCCCACTTTTTCGCCGATCATCTGGTCCAGCGTGTCGACCGGTAAGTACCCGACACGCCACGGCATCCATGGATTCATTCGCACCGACCTGCCACTCGGCCTGCCGCAGATGCGGCTTGAAACCATTCGCATGGCCGCGCTGACCAAGGTACTCAAGACCGGAACACGCATCTACGAAGTTCTGGGCCATCAATGGCCGGCGCTCGCCCTGCCCGTGGAGATCTACAGCTCCAATGACCTTAAGGCCCGTCAACTGTGGGGGATTCTGGGCGAGTTCGGGATGCGCAGCATTGTGCTGGAGTGGTACATCGGCCATCCGGCGCAACCGATCAACGGGGTCCAAGTATCGGAGCGATTCCATTTAATGAAAGGGGTGGCCGCCAACATCCCAAACATCGTCTACCCCGATAGCCTCGCGCCGCTGCTGGAAGACGCGGTGGTGGCTCCTGAGGAACTCGACGAGAAGCTTCTGCTCTCGCTGGTCGACACCGACGGCTTGGATGAAGCGGGGATTCGCGCCTTCATGGAGGAAAACGCCGCCTGGTTCGACATTGTTCGCAAGAACATGGCACGCGATCTTTCTACCGCACAACTGACAGATGCGGTGTTCCCCTACGTGCCGGACTGGCGTTTCGCGGCGACCTACTTCCGGGCAATGGACGCTCTGCACCACTACACATGGAATCTCCGGAATCTACCGGGGGAGGGGTTCGCCGAGCACCCGGAGCGCCGTTTCTATGACGCGATCGAGCGCTACCACGAGTTCTGCGATGGCATTGTTGGTCGAGTTTTGAAGCACGCGGATGAGAATACGGTGGTGATCGTGATGTCCGACCACGGTTTCGAGGACCGCTACGATCATGAGCGGGGGCCCGAGGGTTTCTTCATCATCGCCGGAGGGCCGATTCAACACATCGAGGAACGGCAGCGGATCTCGGTCTACGACATCGCTCCGACAATCCTGGCTCTTCAAGGCATCCCTGTGCCACAGGATATGGATGGCGAAGTGGCTTCCGAGTTCGTTCCGGCCTCTTTCTGGGTTGATCATCCGGTTCGGCACGTCCCCTCCTACGAGGTTCGCGGCGAACACAACGACGTGGAGGCTTCATCGGATATGGATGAAGAGGTGCTCAATCGCCTGCGGGCGCTGGGTTACATTCGGTAGCGAGAAGCCCTCTCCGGACTGGCCGGAGAAGAGCATCGGGACCAACCGGGCTATCGACCGGAGGCGCCCCGCTTGGTGCGGGTGCTGCCGGTGCCATCGAAATAGCCAATGTCGTCCAAGACGATCGCGGTCGAATCGTCAACCACGTAGATGACCAGATCGAGCAAGTATTCCACTCCCGGGGTGATGAAGAAACCATTCTCAGTCAAGACTTCGACCAGGTCCACCGTGTGGACCGGAAGCGCAATCCGCTTCTCGACAAAGTCCGCCTGATCCGGTTGAAAGTCCGGGAGACGATACCTGGGATCGGTGTAGATGTTGTCGTTTGTGTACCCAATCAGGTAGGTACCGGATTGGGTGCCATCGCGATTGGAGATCACCAGGTACTCCTCCGCGTTTCCGTCGCGCACCAGAATCTGCTCCCGCAAATGGTTGTAGCGATTTAGCAGTTCGGTTCCCTCGAAGACCGTATCACCGCTGTGGACCGACGTGCTCTGGCTCGCGAGCGTGTCCGTGTAACCTTGAGAGTATTCGCCCTCGAGCACAAACTGACGACTTTGACCGTTGGAGAAACGCTGCAGATAGTCAACGGTGCGGCCGGTTAGATCTTGGGGAGAGGGCTCAAACGGTAGCCACAGGTGTGACGGGCATTCGAAATCCCACTCGTAGCGCGTGGTACGCGGTATGCGCCGGAACCGCAGCGTGGGGCCGGTTCCCTCTGCATGTCCGGCATCTCCATGAGAGAATGCAGCTTCAAAAGCCTGAGCCTGGCGCTCAATCTCAGTGCCAATCGTGAAGAGGTCCAGGGTCTTCCCATGGATGTAGACCGGGTCCGGACTCATGACTGGATTGTGGATCTGCTTGCCCCACATGTTCACATAGATGACCGGATCGCTCAGTTCAAACGGGATGTCGGGGAAGCCTGCATCCAGCGAGTAGACGACGATGATGTTGTCGTCCCCACGCTGGAACTTGAGGTAGATCCTCTTGGCCAACTCGCCCTCCATCTGCTCAACGAAGGTCGCGCCGGCCAGATTTTGGGAGACATTGTAGTAGGCGTTCAAAGCAGTCCGCGGTGATCCGTGCACATCCACCAGCGAGCGGAACACGCCGTTGTTGACGCCAACAAAAAGAGTGGCATCGAAGTTGAAGTAGTAAGCGCGTTCCCATCCCGTCGCCAGGATATTGACGAACTCCTGAGCAACCAGACGAGCGACCTCTCGGTGGTCATCGACGCGCCGGCCTCCCGAGCCCACATCACTGGACTTGGGAATGCTGTATTCCGGATAGACCGATCCGGAGAGGTAACTGGTCTCTGTCAGCCAAAAGGGAAACCCGCGATGGGCCGGATCGTGGGCATCGATCAGGCGGTCAAGCTCAGTGCGCAACGCCCGCCCGCAATAGGCGATCCTCATCTCCAGCCCATGGTTGTAGATCGAATCCGAGTAAGCGGCGATCTCCGGCGTGACGGCCAGGTGCATGGCCGCTGCGTCCATCGAGCCAAGACCCCCAAGACTGATGAACTCGCCAAAAAGCGCGTCTCTCCCCTGGGGGAAATCCACAGCCGCGTTCACCCCGCGCGGCCCCATTCCGGTGAGGCCGAACCCCAGCGTAAGGGTGGAGACACCCGCAGTCTGCACAACCTCCCGGGAAATACTGTCCAATTCGGACAAGCGTGCCGGAGCGATGGAGTTTCGGATACTGGTCGGCTCATTGAACACTTCGTATGCGTAAACCCGGTCACCAAGTGTCTGCGTCAACTCCTCATACGCGCGCTTGTGCCCGGCAAGGAAGTTCGCCCAACCGATCGAATCGGGAGCTGCGTCGGGGCTCATCCATTCGGGGTACCCGTTCACGCTCGTGCTCACGGGATTCTCAACCTCGTGCAAACCGTCGCCGGTCATTGCCAGGATATTCAGGTCATAGTTTCTCGCCGTGTCGACGAACCACTCAAGTTGCGTAAGGTTCCAGTCGCCGTCGATCGTATCGAGTGGCGCGTATCCCTTCGGGTGAAAGACATGCTTGATGCGAATGTGCGGCAGGCCCAGCCTCTGGATCATCCAGAAGGTAAGATCGGGCCCCGGTCCCAGGCTGTAGAGTACGCGACGGGTGCAGTCCAGGTCTCCCGGCAGAGCGCCTTCGCACTCCGGCAGATCGTTGTTTGGATCTCCATCTTCGTTGATAAGTCGGTGAAGGTACTTGAAATTGCCAACCTGCACACCGAATTGGTGCTGATCAGCCGGTACTTCGGCTGCCGGATGACGGGGATGGAGAATCGCGAAGACAAGGTCCGACCGTTCCTTTTCCGCCGGAGCACCGAGGACGAGCCGATAGGTTCCGGTTCCCGTCTCCAGGGCCGTGGCATCCACGAAAAAGCGACCGGTCGCGCCATTGCCCGGGTCTTCCAAAGGCTGGTTGGCAATCAGGACAACGGGCTTTCCTGAGGAGTCTCGCTCGTAGACATCCTCCACGCGATAGCCCACGCCGACCGGACGGGGCAAGCCACTGGCGGCGTACACCCAATAGCGAAACTCAAGGGGCTCGCCCTCTTCAAAACAGCGGTAGTAGCGCATCGCGCGTTCGGCGACCGACGCCGTATCGGCGGCTTCCACGATATCCAGCCCGAGATCATAGTCTCGTGGCGGAACCCAGTCGGTTGGGAATGCCCCTTTTTCCAGCTGTGCTGCGTCCAGTAGAATCTGGTAATCGTAGTTGTCGGTCAGCTCTCGTTTGGTCGAATCGAATGATAGACGAAGCCCATATTTGTTGAGCTGATGGACAGAAGCCGGTGGAATGTCTCCGGTATTGAAATAAAAGTAGATGCGCTTCCAACAGGACGTGAGATCAGCGCTCTTGAAACGCAAGCCGGCACTGGGGATTGCGGTTCCGTCACCGTTGGTGACCGCCAGGTTGCCGCCAAAAGTGGCCGGCTCGCAGCCGGAGGAGAAATAGTCCGAATTGACTTTTGCATAAACGCTGAACACGTAGTCGGTGTTTGGCTCAAGCTCCATCGCGGGAAAGCGCACGTCGTGTAGCTGCAGGTAGCGCGAGCCATTCAAAGAGAGGGCAAACCCGCCCTCCGGAATGGTATCGACAGCCGATGTGACCAGTTCCCAGCCGCGCGGATAGCGGGTGGCGGGATCGTTTGGATCCTGGAACACGTGATAGGGCAACACGTCCCAACCATCCGGGCCGGTTTCGAAGCTGGCGCCATCGGGGAGAATGTTGCGGCTCGTGGCAACTCCCCCCGCGGCAGTCACTAGAACAGCCAGAAGCAGAGTCCGTCGCGCGCTAAGCCATGAGTCGATCATCAGTTCTTTTCCCGGTTCCACTGGACCTTGTTATTCACCAAACCCTGTGGTGAGACAAGCCAGGCGGCCCTCCCCCGGGTCCTCCCTCCCGGTTACCACAGGAGTGCGATGGTTTCATTTCGCACCAAGGACGGGGGGAAGTGCAAGTGGAGAACCAAGATGCGTTGTCGCAACTGAGAGTTCATGTGGGGATCAGGCCAGTCATCCTTTGGAGCAAATCAAAACCAGCCGTTCCTTATTGGAACATGAGCCCTCACGCAAATCAAACCTGGTTTTTCTTGTGATCGACAAAGAAAAAGAGGAAGTTGTGATTCAATGGTAAGTTGTATGGTTTCTGTTGAAGAATCCGATAGACATACCAGTGGGATTGTCGGCCGGAGCGGCAATCATTGTTCGACTGCCACGGACCACCCCGAGCAGACACTCTCACCTGAACGGTCCCCATTCATGATCCTGCGCAACGCCGCCACGGCGGAGTGCTCCCTTGAGGATGAACTGTGCTGACTGCAGCAACTCAGGACGAACACAAGCGAGCTGTTTTGCTCTCCCTCGTGGCCACTGGCTTGGTTCTCGCGGCCGCGCTGGGCACAACACTCAATCCAATCGTCGCCCTGATCGTGGCGGCTCTGGCGGTCTTGCCATTGGCAGCAGCCTACGTGATCCGCTTTCCGTGGGTCGCTCTCGGCTTGTACATCGTTATCGCTCCCTGGGTTATGCGATCGACCGAACTCGAACTCGGGGCCGGCATTCCCAATCTCAATTTCGAGCGCCTGGGCATTTACGGGATTTCGGCACTGGTGCTCTTTCGGATACTCGTGAACAAGGGGGACCGCCTGCCATTCACCCGGTTCGACCGCGCCTGGCTCATGCTCATCGGCGCGATGCTGCTGTCCGGGATCGTGATGGGGCGAACTCCACCGCAGACGGTGCGCCAGGTTGTCAACGAGAACATCTATCCCTTCGCTCTCTACTTCGGCATGAAGCATCTTGTGTCCCGCCCGAAGCAGGTGCGACTGATTGCGATCTTCCTGCTGATTTCCGCTCTCTTCATGGGCATACACGCCTTCATGGATCAGGTTCTGGGCATGCACTTGAGCAAGATC
>JALXCG010000049.1 GCA_026991065.1 Gemmatimonadota bacterium
CCTAGGAGCGTGTCGCGCATTGGCTTTCGAGCCCCGTGTTCGGGCCTGCTTCGAGATCAAGGCGCTGAGTCCGCCGGAAGGCTGGTTGCCTTTCAAGGACTTAGAAACGCAGAGATCGGAGCAGGGACGGATGCGGGGCGACGCGAAGACAATGCGCGACACGCTCCCAGTAAGGAAACTCCAATGGCTTCGATTCTCGTTGTTGAAGATGACCGCCTCGCCCGGCGCACGGTTGTTGCCGATCTGCGCGATGCCGGTTTCCACGACGTCGTGGAAGCGGAAGATGTTGTCGGCACCCGCCGGGCTCTCGCTCAGAACCCCTTCGACCTGGTGCTGCTCGATCTCGGCCTGCCCATGGATGAACAGGACCTTCTGCCGCGGCACGGTGCCGGTCTCGACCTGGTCAGCGAGATCTCGCAGGCTGGGTCGGAAGCGCCCGACGTTATCGTCGTCACCTCGGTCGATTCGTTGGACGTCGCGGTCGACGCGATGCGCCGCGGGGCCCGCGATTACGTGCAGAAACCCTTCGATCCGGTCGAACTGATTCGCCGCGCCGAGAACGCGCTCTCCGCCCGCCACAAAACCCAGGAAGTCAAAGAACTGCGCCGCATCGTCGCGCAGAGTTCGGGATTCGAGGCGATCATCTCCGGCTCGGCGGCGATGGCCCGGGTGGAAAGCGTGGTGCGGCGCGTCGCCCGTGGCAATTCCACCGTCCTGATTACCGGAGAAACCGGCACCGGCAAGGAGTTGATCGCCCGCGCCCTGCATTTCGCCAGCAAGCGCCGCGAGAAGCCACTGGTCACGGTCAACTGCCCGGCCATTCCCGCTCCGCTTCTTGAATCGGAACTCTTCGGGCATGTTCAAGGCGCTTTCACCGATGCCCGCGCCACCCGCCGTGGCAAGGTGGAGAGAGCACACGGAGGAACCCTCTTCCTGGACGAGATCGGAGACATGGGGCTGGAGATCCAGGCCAAAGTGCTGCGCTTGATCCAGGAGAAAGAGTTTGAACGGGTCGGCAGCGACAAGGTGACACCGGTCGACGTCCGCATCATCGCCGCCACCCACCGCAACCTGGAGGAGAGCGTGGCCGACAATCGCTTTCGCTCCGACCTCTACTACCGACTCAACGTGGTGCCGATCGCCCTCCCGCCACTGCGCGATCGCCCGGAGGATGTTCCGCTCCTCGCGGAACACTTCCTGGCCAAATTCAACCAGTCTTTGGGCACCCGGGTCGCCGGCTTCACCCCCGAGGCGATCGCGCTCATGCAGCAGCACAGCTGGCCGGGCAACGTCCGCGAGCTGCAAAACCTGGTAGAGTGCCTGGTCAACCTGATCGAAACCGAAGAGACGATCACCGCCGAAGATGTCCGTGCAACGCTGCAATCGCGCGGCGCGCAAGCGCCGGCCGCGACCGCTGCCGCCACCTCCCCGCTTCCGTCCGGCGGAACGCTGCGCGAGAACCTCCACGCCTATGAGCGTCGTCTGATCGAGGAAGCGCTGCGCAATGCGGGCGGCAACAAGACCCAAGCGGCCAATTCACTTGGGATCTCGCGGCCGGCTCTCTACGATCGTCTGGCGCTGCACAACCTCGGCTGAAAGCGTCCACATTGCACCAAGGAGTTCAGCATGCGGGGCACCTGCCTCATCTACAGCTCACACAATCGCTCCCACGAGATTCACCACGACCTGATCGCGGCCCGCGCTCTGCGCGGTGAGCACAATCGGCGGATCTTCTTTCTGCCGATGTCGCAGACTGTGAATCACGGCGACGAGTATGATCGGCAGCGCTACGAAACCGGCACTTTCGACTGGTATTTCCACCGCTACCGAGACCGCGGACTGGAGTTTGTCCCGTTCTTCTGGAACAGCGCGCTGCGCCGGGAGGATCTGGAGATCCTGTGGCAGATGCTGGCCGACTCGCAAGTGGTCCTCCTGGCCGGTGGCAGCAGCACAATCGGGCTGCGCCGCTACAAGGCGCTGGGCGCGCTCTTCGACAATGAGCCGGGTCGATTCGGCCGCATCCTCCACGAGCGGCAGCAACGCGGCTTGTTGACCGTCGGCTTCTCGGCCGGCGCGGACCAGCTCTGCGAGCACCTGTCGCAGGCCGCCCACTACCCGATGGAGGACTCCGACGCCTTCAGTCTGGCGCGCAACATCGTCACCACGCTCCACCATGAGCGCGGCCGCGAGGGCGAACTGATGCATGTCGCCGGCAGTTTCCCCCACTGCCTCGCCTTCGGCCTGCCGAACGACTCCGGCCTCTACCTCGACCAGGGCCTGCTCCCCTCCGGCAACTACTGGCAGGTGATCCGCTTCGTCGTCGACCGCACCTGGGATGACCCGGCGGATCAGTGGCACATCAAAACCCGCCAGGGAGTTCCGATCGAGTATTACTCGCCGGATGGTCAACACTGGGCCTTCCATGGCGGCGAAACGATGGTCCGGATCCAGGCGACCGACAACTCATTCCAGGCCGCCTACGTCACCACTCCGACCGGCCTGATCGATTTCTTTGCGCGACGCAACTCGCACTACGGCAGCATCGAAGAGGTGCTGGCGAGTTTCTGAGTCGCGGGGTGCCAGCGCCGGTCGCCAGGCGCCAGGCGCCGGGCGCGGCCCCGGTTCAACGATACCAGCGCGGCC
>JALXCG010000050.1 GCA_026991065.1 Gemmatimonadota bacterium
CCCCGGGCATGCCGACTATGTGAAGAACATGATCACCGGCGCGGCGCAGATGGATGGCGCGATTCTGGTGGTTTCGGCGGCCGATGGCCCGATGCCGCAGACCCGTGAGCATGTGCTGCTGGCGCGGCAGGTCAATGTTCCGCACATCGTGGTCTTCCTCAACAAGGCGGACATGGTGGACGATGAGGAGCTGCTTGAGCTGGTGGAGTTGGAAGTTCGCGAGCTGCTCTCCGAATATGAGTTCCCCGGCGATGATATTCCGGTGATTCGGGGTTCGGCGCTGCAGGCGCTCAACAATCCGAACGATGAAGAAGCGACCAAGTGCATCCACGAGCTGATGGCGGCGGTGGACAGCTACATCCCCACGCCGGAGCGCGATACTGACCGTCCGTTCCTGATGCCGGTCGAGGATGTTTTCTCCATCACTGGGCGTGGCACGGTGGGCACCGGGCGCGTTGAGCGTGGTCAGGTGAAGACCGGCGACAAGGTGGAGATCGTGGGCATTCGCGAGACCCGCACCACCACGGTGACCGGGGTCGAGATGTTCCGCAAGATTCTCGACTATGCGGAAGCGGGCGACAATGTGGGTCTGCTCCTGCGCGGTGTCGATAAGAACGAGTTGGAGCGTGGCATGGTGCTGGCGAAGCCGGGCAGCATCACCCCGCACACCAAGGCATCGGCCGAGGTCTATGTGTTGAAGAAGGAAGAGGGGGGGCGGCACACGCCTTTCTTCAAGGGCTATCGCCCGCAGTTCTATTTCCGCACCACGGACGTGACCGGGTCGGTCGAGTTGCCCGAGGGTGTGGAGATGGTGATGCCGGGCGACAATGTCACCATCGTCCTGGAGTTGATCACTCCGATTGCCATGGAGGCGGGGCTGCGTTTCGCCATTCGTGAGGGTGGCCGCACCGTGGGCGCCGGCGTCATTGCCGAGATTTTTGAGTAGTTTTTGGAGATGCGGAAGATCGCTTCCGCATCTTCCCCACCGGGAGACTTTTTGTGGCATCCTCAAGAACCAAGGTGATTCTTGCGTGTAGTGAGTGCAAGCGGCGCAACTATACGACCACCAAGAACAAGAAGAACCACCCCGACCGGTTGCAGCACCGCCACTACTGCCGGTGGTGTCGGACGCACACGATTCACAAGGAAACCCGCTGAGTGCGTGGTCTCGCTAGCTAAGAAACCCAGGCCAGTGGCTCAATTGGCAGAGCATCGGTCTCCAAAACCGAGGGTTGGGGGTTCGAGTCCCTCCTGGCCTGCCACTCTGCCGAGCATCCCGGGCGCCAAGTGCATCCGGGGCTCGGCCATTCATGTAGGGATCAAGTCGTGATTGACAGTATCAAGGGTTATTTCCAGGACGTTAACGCCGAGATGCGCAAAGTCACTTGGCCAAAACCCGAAGTGCTGCGCGCCAACACGATCCTCGTTTTCGTCATGACCTTTCTTTTGACTGTTTTCATCGGTGGGGTCGATCTGATGCTCTCCTCCGGCATGAAAACGCTCCACTCGTTGCTGCAATTTTAGATGATGTTCTGTTCGCACCGGGAGATGGTTGCTTGCGCTCTCGCGGCCCGCGAGTCGCGTGGCGATGCGAAGCTGAAGACTGAAAGCGGGCAAGAACGTAGGAGTGATCCGTGGAGCCGTTAGAGCAGGAAGAAGTGGTTCAGGAGGAGGAGCGCCCGTATCGCTGGTACGTGGTTCATACCTACTCAGGACACGAGAACAAAGTCAAGACCCTGATTGAGAGCGAGGCGCGTCTGGAGGGGATCGATCACCACTTCGGGCGCATTTTGATCCCCACTGAAGAGGTGGTCGAGCTGAAGCGGACGACGCAGCGCAAGCTCTTTCCCAGCTACATCCTGATCCAGATGCGGCTGCTTCCCGAGACGCAGCGACTGGTCAAGAACACCCAGGGGGTCACCGACTTTGTCGGGCAGGAGGGCAAGGTTCGACCCGTGCCGCAGCACGAAGTGGATCGGATTCTGCACCGCATCGACAGTGAAGGTGACCGTGCTCGCGTGGCGGTACCATTCCGCAAGGGCGAGAGTGTGTTGGTTGTCGACGGCCCCTTCTCGGAGTTCCAGGGGGTGATCGAAGAGGTCAATCACGAGCGGATGAAGGTGAAGGTGTTGGTATCGATCTTCGGCCGGCCGACGCCCGTGGAACTGGACTACAGACAGGTCAAGAGTATCAATTAGCAGTTTTCCATCCGGGTGCTCGCGCGAGCGGGGATCCGGGCGGATTGTCGCCGCTCCACCGGCAGAACTGGCGGGTGTGCCGATTCGCAGGCGCGCACGTCGCAGAAGCCTGGAGCGACCATACAGAACCCGGGAGGCTCGCAAGAGCCGCTAGCACCGGAGATGCAAGGAGCCGAAGATGGCCAAGAAGGTCGTCGGGCAGATCAAACTCCAGATCCCGGCTGGGGGGGCAACCCCCGCGCCGCCGGTTGGTCCTGCGCTGGGCCAGCACGGAGTGAATATCATGGAGTTCTGCAAGGCATTCAATGCCAAGACACAGCAGGACTCGGGTTTGATCATTCCCGTGGTGATTACGGTCTTTGCGGACCGCTCTTTCTCATTCATTACCAAGAGCCCGCCCGCAGCAGTTCTGATCAAGAAGGCGGTGGGCCTGGCGAAGGCTTCGTCGGAGCCGAATCGCACCAAGGTGGGAACCATCACGCGCGCGCAGTGTGAAGAGATCGCCAAGCTCAAGTGGGAAGATCTCAACGCAACGGATATGGACGCCGCGGTGTCGATGATTCAAGGCACCGCGCGCAGCATGGGCATTCTGTCGGAGGCGGTCGAATGAAGCGAGGTAAGAAGTACCGTGAAGCTGCCTCCCGGGTTGACCAGGGGCGCCGCTACAGCTTGGCCGAGGCGATTGCGCTGGCCAAGGAGTGTGCCTTTGCCGGTTTTGATGAGACCATCGAGGTTTGCACTCACCTGGGTGTGAATCCGCGCCATGCCGATCAGCAGATTCGGGGTACCGTGGTGCTGCCGCATGGAACCGGCAAGTCGATTCGCGTGCTGGTTTTCGCGGTCGGCGAGCGCGCCGCCGAGGCTGAAGCCGCGGGTGCGGATTTTGTCGGCGCCGACGATCTGGTGCAGAAGATCCAGGGCGGGTGGCTCGATTTTGATGCTGCCATCGCGACGCCGGATATGATGCCCAAAGTGGGGCGCCTGGGCCGGGTTTTGGGTCCGCGAGGCATGATGCCCAATCCCAAGGTGGGCACCGTGACCGTGGATGTTGCCAAGGCGGTGCAGGAGTTCAAAGCCGGGAAGATCGAGTACCGGGTCGATCGCGGTTCCAATGTGAACGTGCCGATCGGCAAGGTCTCGTTTACCGAGGAGTCCCTGAATGACAACGCGCTGGCGTTCCTTCGTGAACTGGCGCGAGCCCGGCCCTCCTCTTTGAAGGGCACCTATCTTCGTTCAGCGACCCTGGCCGCCACGATGGGGCCCGGTATCCATCTCGACACTCAAGAAATCCTTAACCTGGCCAAGTAAGCTCTGGGGCTTTTCCCTAGTGCATGGCATCGGAGAGTCGATGGCACGCCCAGAAAAAGAAGCAGTGGTCTCTGAGCTTGCGGACAAGTTCAGTTCCTACGACAATGTTTATCTCGCCGACTTCACCGGCTTGAATGTGGCCGATACGACCGAGTTGCGCAGGCTCCTGCGGGAGGCGGACGTCGAGTATCGGGTGGTCAAGAATACCCTCGCGCTGCGCGCGGTAGCTCAGGCCGGAATCGAAGCCGACGTGGCTCCCTTCTTCGTGGGGCCGACGGCACTCGCCTTCGGTCGCAGCGATACGGCCGCGGCGGCGCGTGTGTTGAGCGAGTTCAGCAAGAAGCACCCCAAGCAGTTGCCGGCCATCAAGGGTGGTCTGGTCGCCGGGCAGGTGGTGCTTCCCGAGGATGTGCAGCGAATTGCCAAGCTACCGACGCGCGAGCAGTTGCTCGGGCAGATGGCTGGTGCGCTGGCGGCGCCGATCGCAGGCTTCGCCGGTACACTGCAGGCTGTGATTCGTTCGTTCGCGACGGTCTTGACGCAGATCAAGGACCAAAAAGAAGAGAACTAGGTGCCGGTGTTGAACCGGTTTACGCGGTGCGGAAGTACCGCTTTATTCCCAGAAGTCCCTCACGGCACACTTCGGAGGCACGTGTGGGCAGGGCAAACAGGAGCGATTAGAAAATGGCAACGTTGACCAAAGATGAGATTCTCGACGCCGTCGCGGGTATGACCGTGTTGGAGCTTTCGGAGTTGATCAAGGACTTTGAAGAGAAGTTCGGCGTGACAGCCGCAGTGCCGATGGCCGGAGTGCCGATGGCTGCTGCGGGTGGCGAAGGCGAAGGCGGCGCGGCTGAAGAGCAGACCGAATTCGATGTCATCCTGCAGGCCGCCGGCCAGAAGAAGATTCAGGTCATCAAAGAGGTGCGGGCGATCACCGGCCTTGGCCTGAAAGAGGCGAAAGCCCTGGTCGATGAGGCGCCGAAAGCGGTCAAAGAGGGGATCTCCAAGGATGAAGCCGAAGAGATCAAGGGCAAGCTGGAAGAAGTTGGAGCAACCGTCGAGGTCAAGTAATTCTTGCCCCGGGTTTTCAAGACCCTGGCGAAAAGCAGAAGGCCATCGTTCGCAAGCACTCGCGAGCGAATTGATGGCCGAGGCTTCGGCCGGTAGCTTTTCGCGGGTAACCCCGCTTCCCAATTCTACCGGGGAGGCGGGGCACGCTGCGTTGGCGTTGGTCAGCGTTGGCGGTGGCTGCGCGAATCGCGATGTGCGGTTTGTCGCGCAGGTTTTCCATGTACATGAGATCTCTCCCACAGAAGGGGGATGCCTTGGCACGCTATAAGATCGATCCCGACACCGGGCGCCGGAACTACTCCCAGATCGAACCCATCCTTGAGATGCCGGATCTGTTGGAGATTCAGCTCAGCAGCTACGGCGATTTCCTGCAGCGCGATTGTGCTCCGGAGGAGCGCAAGAACATCGGCTTGCAAGCGGTCTTCAACGACATCTTCCCCATATCCGATCCGCATTCCAACTTCACGTTGGAGTTCCTTGGTTACTCGGTGGGCGAGCCGAAATACTCCATCGTCGAGTGCCAGGAGCGGGACATGACTTTCGCGGTCCCGCTGAAGGCTGCCCTGCGTCTAATCATCCGGGAAACGGTTGATGACCAGAAGCGCGTCAAGGATATCATCCAGCAAGAGGTGTATCTGGGGGAACTGCCCCTGATCACCGAGAAAGGCACCTTCATCATCAACGGTGCCGAGCGGGTGATTGTTTGTCAGTTGCACCGCTCGCCGGGCGTTTACTTTGGCGACGAGATTCATGCCAACGGCCGGCGCGTTTTTTCGGGGCGGATCATTCCCAGCCGCGGATCGTGGGTGGAGTTCAGCCTGGATGCGCGCGATGTGATGTATGTCCACATCGACCGCAAGCGCAAGATTCCGGTGACGGTTCTGTTGCGGGCACTGGGCTATTCGACCGACGATGACATTCTCCGCCTCTTCAGTGAATTCGAAGAGATCAATGTCGCCGAGAGTCCGGATGAGGCGCTGCACGGGCGAATCACGACCGATCCGGTGGTGGATGTCAATACCGGTGAGATCCTGATCGAGCAGGGCGAGACGATTACGCGTGACGCGATCAAAGCGATGCGCGATGCGGGGATCGAACGGGTTTCAATTCTCAACGCCGATTCACCCGGTGATCTGGAAGTTCTGAAGAACACCCTGGCGAAGGATCCGTGCGAAGATGAGGCCGAGGCGCTGATTCGGATCTATGGCGTGCTGCGGCCCGGCGATCAGGCGAGTGTCGAGACCGCCCGCGCACTACTGGAGCGCCTTTTCTTCAATCCGAAGCGCTACGATCTCGGTGAAGTTGGACGCTATCGGATCAACAACCGGCTGGAGCTTGACGTCCCCGAGGATCAGACGGTGCTGTCGAACGAGGATTTTATCGCCATCGTTCGCTACATTCTGCGTCTGCGGGCCGGTGACGGTTATGTCGACGACATCGATCATCTCGGCAATCGGCGGATCCGCTCGGTGGGTGAATTGCTGGGGCAGCAGCTTTCCACGGGGTTGTCGCGGATGGCGCGGACAATCCGCGAGCGGATGGCGTTGCAGGATTCGGAGACGATTACTCCCTACGATCTGATCAACGCGCGCACCATTTCCTCGGTGGTGTCAACCTTCTTCGGATCCAGCCAGCTCTCGCAGTTCATGGATCAGGTGAATCCGCTCGGTGAGTTGACCAACAAGCGACGTCTCTCGGCATTGGGGCCCGGGGGCTTGAGCAGGGATCGCGCCGGCATCGAGGTTCGCGATGTGCACCACACTCACTACGGTCGGATGTGCACCATCGAAACTCCGGAAGGCCCGAATATCGGGCTGATCACCTCTCTTTGCACCTACACGCGGGTGAATGAGTTCGGCTTCCTGGAAACCCCCTACCGCCGCGTTGTGGATGGGACCGTGACCGGGGAGGTGGTCTACCTGTCGGCGGACAAGGAGGATCAGCAGACGATCGCGCAGGCCAATGCCAAGCTCCGTGAGGATGGCACTTTTGCCAATCCGCTGGTGCGTGCCCGCCGGCGAGGTGAATACTTGATCCTGCCGCCGGACCAGATCGACTACATGGACGTGGCGCCGATCCAGGTTGTCTCGGTGGCCGCCGCCCTGATCCACTTCCTCGAGCATGACGACGCCAATCGCGCCCTGATGGGGTCGAATATGCAGCGTCAGGCCGTGCCGTTGATGGAGACCGAGGCGCCGCTCGTCGGTACCGGGATGGAACGCAAGGCGGCAGTGGATTCCGGTTCAGTGGTGCTCGCGCGGCGTTCGGGAACCGTGGTGGAGGCGGACGCCAATCACATCGTGATAGAGGCTGACCACGATCAACCGAATTCGGATTCCACTGTTTTTGATTGGACCGCACGCGATAACTATTACCTCGCCAGTTTCCGCAAATCGAATCAAGATACCTGTATCAACGAGCGGCCTCGAGTCATTCCCGGGGATCATGTCGAGGCGGGCGACATTATCGCCGACGGTCAATCGATCGACCACGGTGAGCTGGCGCTGGGGAAGAATGTGCTGGTCGCATTCATGCCCTGGAACGGCTACAACTTCGAAGATGCGATCGTGATCAGCGAGCGCGTGGTTCGGGATGATGTGTTTACCTCTATTCACATCATTGAGATGGAGCTACAGGTTCGCGACACAAAACGCGGCCAGGAGGAAATCACGCGCGAGATTCCCAATGTGGCGGACGACGCGGTGCGGAACCTCGATGACGATGGCATCATTGTGGTAGGCGCCAACGTTCAGCCCGGCGACATTTTGGTGGGTAAGGTGACGCCGAAGGGGGAGACGGAACTGACCCCCGAGGAGCGACTCCTGCGGGCGATCTTTGGTGAAAAAGCCGGCGATGTGCGCGATGCCTCGCTGAAGGCTCCAACCGGCATGACCGGCACCGTGGTTGATGTCAAGGTGTTCTCCAGGCGCGAGCGGGATGAGCACGTGAAGCGCGAGATCAAGAAGCGTGTCGCCGAGTTGAAGGTGCAGCATGAGAACCAGGTAGCGGCGATGCGCCAGATTCGCGACGAGCGGCTGCGGGAGATCTTCGAAGGCGAAGTGGTCAACGACTTCCAGGATTCGCGCAGCGGACGCCGCCTGGCTCCGCGCGGCAAGCCGATTGACGCGGCGTTGCTGAAAGCGCTCGATTTCGACGCGTTGGCTCTGGATGGGCCGATTCTGGAGTCGGATGAGGCGAATCGCGCGGTTTGGAGTCTCAATCGGCTCTATCGAAAGAAGCTGGAAACACTTGAAGAACGTCTTGAGCGGGAGATCGAGAAGGCCAATCGAGGCGACGAACTTCCACCGGGCATCGTCAAGCTGGTGAAGGTCTATGTCGCGCGCAAGCGGGTTCTTTCGGTTGGCGACAAGATGGCCGGCCGGCACGGCAACAAGGGCGTGGTATCGAAGATCGTGCCGATCGAGGACATGCCCTATCTCGCCGACGGAACCCCCGTAGACATTGTGCTCAATCCTCTCGGCGTTCCATCGCGTATGAACCTCGGTCAGATTCTCGAGACCCACCTCGGCTGGGCGGCGCAGAAACTGGGCGAGAAGTTTGCTTGCACTGTCTTTGATAGTCCGAAAGAGAGCGACATCAAGGATGCCCTGAAGGAGGCCGGGCTGCCGACCAGCGGCCGCACTACGCTTTTTGATGGGCAGACTGGTGAGGCATTCGACGACGAGATCACGACCGGCTACATCTACATGTTGAAGCTATCGCATCTGGTGGACGACAAGATCCATGCCCGGTCGATCGGTCCCTACTCGCTGGTCACGCAGCAGCCGCTGGGTGGCAAGGCGCAGTTTGGTGGGCAACGTTTCGGCGAGATGGAGGTCTGGGCGCTCGAGGCGTACGGCGCGGCCTACGCTCTGCAGGAACTGATTACGGTGAAATCGGATGATGTAACCGGGCGTTCGAAGATCTACGAAGCGATCGTCAAGGGTGAGAATCCGCCGGAGCCGGGGATCCCCGAGTCGTTCAACGTGCTCGTCAAAGAACTGCAGTCCCTGGGGCTGAACGTGCAACTGCTGGCCAAGAACGGCCAGGTCTGATTTTCGGGGTCCGCACACTGGATCCGAATCCCTGATTGGCCCGTGAAAACGGCATTTGGAGGGAATCGATTTGAACATCGCAATGGCTGAACGAAACCGGGTGCCCTCGGAAATAGACTCTATTCGCATTCGGTTGGCGTCCCCGGACGACATCCTCTCGTGGAGCTATGGCGAAGTCACCAAGCCGGAGACCATCAACTATCGCTCCTT
>JALXCG010000051.1 GCA_026991065.1 Gemmatimonadota bacterium
GGTCTGGCCGTGGTCATCGCCGCGCCACACGCCGCCGGCAACGGTGTCGCGATGGGTGGTGCGCTGCTCCGCCCCGTTCAGGCCGACAAAGAGCGTGCCGGGTTGGTCCGGGTCGATCACCAGGCCGCGCACCTCGCAGCCCGCCGGCCACGCGGGATGAGCGAGTTCCTGCCAGGTTGCGCCGGCGTCGGTGGAGCGGAAGAGAGCCGCGTCGGCCCCTCCTGTGTAGACCACGTCGGGATGGTCGGGGTGGACGGCGACGCAAAGCAACGTCTGGTTCACGAGGCCTCTGGACTGCCAGCCCGCGCCGTTGCTCTCGCTGAGGTAGAGCCCGCTGAAGGTGGCCGCCCAGATCCGGTCGGAATCCGGCATGGGCAGGAACTGGCCGGCGATCCAGGTGGCGAAGTCGGCGCGCCAGGTCTCACCGCCGTCGGTGGTTCGCCAGATGCGGGGCAAGAGACTCCCCAGCTTCATGGTTGAGGTGATCGCCACGCGGGGGTCGTCCTGATCGATGGCCACGGCCATGCAGATCGCCCCCTCCGCCTTCATGGTCATGCTTTGGCCGCCGTTGAGGCTGACGCCGAAGCCGCGCAGGAACGAGCCCGCCAGGAGCAGTTCGGAGTTTCCCGCAGCCGTGCGGAGCGAGTAGGAGGTTCCCAGGATTCCCGGCAGTCGCGTCCAGGTGACGGCGTCGCCCGACGGGTCGATTGCGCCGCGAAAGGTGGTGGGGGAGAGGGTGCTGGGCAGGTCGGAGTAGGCGCCCAGGCTGCCGACATAGAGGGTGCGCGGGTCGTCCGGGTCGACGGAGATTCCGGTGGCGTAGTAGGAGGGGCGATCGGTGCCGACCAGCTGCCACGAATCCCCGCGGTTCTGGCTGCGGTAGATCCCCTCGTTGGCAAATGTTGATGTAAACAGATCCTGGTCGGCCGCCTGGGCCAGTCCTAGGGTCCAGCGCGACAGCAGACCGGTCGAGCAGGTCTGCCAGCTCTCGCCGCCGTCCAGGGTGCGGGAGATTCCTGTGTTTCTGAAGATGGAAGAGGCGAAAAGGGTCTCATCGCCCGAGCCCGCCTCGATCACCAGGTCCCAGATCAGTTCCAGCGGCAGTCCGAGGGGGCGCCAATGGCTGCCCTGATCCTCCGTGGCCCAGACGGATGCGTGCGGAAAGGGCACACAGGCAAAAACCTGCGCGGTCTCGGGCGAGGCCCGGATTTTCGAGATCGGCAGTGGCGACACATCGCCCAGCGCCAGCCAGGTGTTACCGCCGTCATCCGAGCGAAAGGCGCGGCCCGCGCCCGCGGCGTAAACGCGCCCCTGTTGATCCACCTCGACCGCCTCCATGACCTGCCCCGCGAAGCCGACTTGGGTCCAGGTGTCGCCGCGATCGGTGGACTTGAATACGCCATCGTAGCCACCGCCGCCGGCGCCATCCCAGGCGTAGCCGACAGTGACATAGAGCACCCGGAGACAACATTCATTCATTCATCCGAATCGAAGGCGGCGGGGTTATGATGCGTGCAAGTGGCGAATTCCTCCAGCCCACGCAACATCCCAAAAGGAGCGCACAATGACGAGGGGCAAAAGTGCAGCAGTTTTCGCCACAATCATGGTCGCGACCACCGCCGGGGCCGACACGATCGATGTTCCCGCCGACTATGCCAGGATCCAGGACGCCATCGCGGCGGCGTCGGATGGCGACACGGTCCTGATCCAGCCCGGGACCTACGGCGATCTCCTGGATTTTCTGGGCAAGGCGATCACGGTCACCGGAACCGCGCCGACCGATCCGACGGTGGTCGAGTCGACTGTTGTGGACGGCGGAAGCAAGGGGAGCGTGGTGACTCTTGCCTCCGGGGAGCCCGCGACCGCGGTCCTGGCGGGGCTGACGTTGACCGGAGGCAGCGGCACCACCATCGCCATCGGTCCCTTTGGCGGAGAGAGCACGGCGGGCGGCGGGGTCTACGTGGCGGGATCCGCCGCCACGGTGGAGAAGTGCAGAATCGTGGGCAATCGCGTTGCGGGCGAGGATGGCACGGGCGCGGGCATCTACGTGGCAGACGGCCAGGCCGCACTGCAGGATTGCGACATCCTGCAAAATGAGGTCGAGGATGTTCACAGTTTTCACGGGGATGGAGGTGGCGTCGCCTTTCTGCGCTCAACGGGGCAGGTGATCGGGTGCCGGATCGCGGAGAATTGGGCCCACTGGAGCGGTGGAGGGGTGTGGATCACAGAGGGGGCCGCGGTCGATGTCGCCGGCTGCATGATTGTTGACAACGTCAGTGGCGACGGCGGCGGGATCGCCTGCAAAGACGCTTCGGTGAGGATCACCGACTGCGTGCTGTCGGGGAACGATGCCGTCGACGGCGGGGGCGTCAATGCCTGGGGAGCACCGGAATCGCGGTTGCGCATCGAACGCTCTTCGGTGACGGACAACACCGCCACCGATGGCGGTGGCATCTACATCCGTGCCTTCCGCGACGGTGCCCCGGCGACCATTGTGGCGACCTTGATCATGGGGAACGCGGTGGAGACACTGAGCGGGGGCGGAGTGTTCAGCCTCTGGTCCGATCCGGTGTTTCACAATTGTGAAATCCTCAACAACACCGCATCGGGCAGCGGCTCCGGCGGCGGCGTCTACAC
>JALXCG010000052.1 GCA_026991065.1 Gemmatimonadota bacterium
CGCTTCTCCTGCGTCATGATGATCTTCGACAGGTAGATCGCGGTCACATCTTCCTGAGTCTCATTGTCAATGATCTGCAGATCAACCTCATCGCGGATCAGTTTCTCGATATCTTCGAGATTGACGTAGCGGCTGGTCTCTGTGTCGTAACACTTGCGATTGGAATAGCGCTTGATCACACGCGGCATGGGGTTCATCCTCCGGCCCGAACGAGCAACGGCTCCTCCCCACGACCTCACCAGCCGCGGAGGGGCGGAAGTGCAGAGTGAGAGCGCAGGGTTTTGTGTGCCACAGCATGGTATCAGTGGCTTGCAGAGGAAAACTAACGCGCTGTGTCATAGCGCGTCAAGATTTTTTTGACACAGTGCGTCACGAGGCCGCGTCAAGCCACGCCTGAATCGCTCTCTGGGTCCTCCCCTTCATCCCGTGCACGGCAGGGCGCCCGCACACACCGAGCCCGTCGATCGGCACACAGAGCATTCGACACCAACTCGCCTGGTGCCCTTCGAGCGGGCAGGGAAGGGTGCGATATTGCGGCAGGCGCGGCGGATTGGCGGGCCGTTTGAGCAGCGTACTGCGGCGCCGCCGCCTGCGCCGGTCCCGTTCGCGAGAATCGTCCAGAAGAGCCAAGGGAGTTCCTTTCGGGGTCGTGGCGCACCACGCGCGTGCATAGTATAGCACTTTCCCGCTCCGCCCGGCTCCCGCGCCGCCGCTCTACCAGGCGGGCGTCGCGCGCGCCGCATCCACACCGACCATGGTGCTGCCCTCCGGCTCGCCAGTGCCGTCGATCACCGCCAGCCGGCACAGCGCCGCCGGCAGCCAGTGCACGCCGAGACTCACCCATTGGTCATAGTAGGCGGCCTGGTTGACCTGCCCGATCGGCCCCTGCCAGCCGCTCCCGACATTCAAATAGTAGCGAGCGCCGCCGGTGGTGGCGTAGTTGTTGGGGACAAAAACCTCCAACTCATACTGCCCGCTCTGCGTCGGGTGGAAGGTCCAGGCGGCCGCGTTGTCGTAGCCGGCGGGGATGTTCCAGGTGTAGTGCATCTGGCCGTTGTTGCCGAGCCCGAAAACCTCCCACCACCACTCGCTCGGCCCGACAAAGATGCAGTCGGAGGAGGAGTCATCCACCACCAGGGCCCCGCCTCCCCCCTCCTCTTCCCACAGATAGGTAACAGTGATCCAGTCATTCTGCAGATAGCCCAGCCCAAGATCGGCGGCGACCGCCGGCGCCAGATCGAGGGCCGTGGGCACCACCACCGTTCTCCCGTACTGGTCCTTGCCGCCATTGTAATTGTCGTAGTAAGCAGCCTGCGCCTCCGGCATCCCCTGCGGCAGATCGACAAAGAGCCGCCGCGGCCGCGGCGATCCCCCGGCCGGATTCCAATAGTTGTCGTCGATGTTGTAGGGGCCGACATCCCACACAATCACCTGCGGCACCGTGTAACCGCCCCGCACCAGCTTTACCTTGTAGTCGTTGCGCTCATAGCCCGCTTCATGCGACCAGTCGCGATTGGCGAATTTGATCTTCCAGTCCGGCAGCGCCACCTCATATTCGGTCTCCGCCAGATACTGCGTAGCGAACACCGTATAGGTCAGCGCCTGGCCGCCGGCCGGAGGCGCGCCACCGGCCCTCTGCCGGCCCGCGATCTCCCCCATTCCCCGTCGCCGCGCCAGCTCCCGTTCACGCGCGAAACCGGCCTCCACCCAGGCACACAGCTCCTCCAGTTCACCGGCGTTCAGGGTCGCCCGCAACTCCTCCCAGGCCGCCTCGCCAAGTGTCGTTACCGCCTCATTCCACGCCTCCACCCCGGCCACCTCCGGCACCGCCGGCGCACCACTCAGCGACTCGAACAGCTCTGCATCCCGCTCCGCACCCCGGCGCAACCGCGCCAGCCCCAGCGCTTCGCGCCGCGCAATTGCCACAATCGACTCCCGCGCCGTCGCATCCAGGCCTCCTTCCGCCAGCTGCTCCACCCCCCGCGGACGCATCACCAGGAGTTGCAACGCATGTTTCTGTGTAATCAACTCCCGCGCCGCTCCCGGCGCCGATGAGGCCCCCGCCGGAGCCGCGGCCAAACTCAAAACCGAAAACGCAGCAATCAACAAACGCATCGTCAACCTCCACAAATGGGTCACATCCGAATCTCTCACAATTTTCTGTTTTGTTTCACCGCACCCACACCGCCGACCGCAACGCAACGCAATTCCATCGGAGCAGTCAGTCGAAACGAAGCACTCCCTCCTGGCCGAAAGAGCCGAATCCGGAAGCGCGTCCGGCCTCGGCTCATCTCGCGCCGCATCTCATTCCGGCAGCGGCACCTCCAGCCGCCGCCACAACCCGCGCTTGAGGATGATCTGCAAAACACTCCACTCGCGCAGCGAAAAGTGTTGGCTGTAGGCATCGCCATCGCCCCAGAACCGATCGATCCGCTCCAACTCGTCGCTCGCCGGGTTGTCGTAGTAACTGGAGTGCTCCGGATCGATCAGAAAAACCTCGCCCAGAAAATGGTCGATGCCGACATTCCGGATCGTCACATCCACCTCGCGCGGGTCACTGCTCCGGTTCCAGAGCAGCAGCGCCACCCGGTCCGCCGAGCGCGACGCCATCGCGTCCACGCCGCCGCTGATG
>JALXCG010000053.1 GCA_026991065.1 Gemmatimonadota bacterium
ACCTTCTATCTGCCCGGCCGGGAGAGCAGCAGCGGCGGGGCACTGACACGTCGCTATCTGCAGCCTTTGGAGACCGAGCCAAGAAGCCAGTTCCAGGGCGACTGTGGCTGCCTGGTCGGGATCTCCGATTCAGCTCCGCAAGCACCACTGCCCGCCACCGGCTTGTCGGTGACGTTTTCGCCCAATCCGTTCAACCCGTACACCAGCATTCTTGTAAGAGTCCCCGCCGGGGATGAGTTTCAAGAACTCCGCATCTACGACACCACGGGAAGACTCGTGCGGCGACTCAAGACTGCACCCGCGCCTGCGCCTGGGTTGCAATCTCAAACGCTCAGATTGCGTTGGGATGGCAAGAACCAGAATGGCCAGCAATTGCCCTCTGCCTTGTACACCTGCTTGGTGCGCACGCGCCTCCATTCCACGACCGCGCGGGCGCTGCTGATCAAGTGATCAACCCTCAATGACCAACGAAAGAGATACGATGAAGCTAGTCGAATGTGTGCCCAATTTCAGCGAGGGACGGGACCAGCGGGTCATCAGCGCAATTGTCGATGCCGCGGCTGCCGTTGATGGAGTCACGGTCCTGGATGTCGACCCCGGCGCGGATACCAACCGAACCGTACTGACCTTGGTTGGAAGCCCCGAGGCGATCCTCCACGGAGCCTTCGCCGTGATTCGCAAGGCCGCCGAAACCATTGACATGCGGCATCAGCATGGCGCCCACGCGCGCCACGGTGCAACCGACGTGTGCCCCTTTGTTCCGGTCTCCGAGGTCACCATGGAGGAGTGTGCGGAGCTGGCACGCCGGCTCGGGCGAAGGGTTGGCGATGAACTCGGCATCCCCGTCTACCTTTACGAGCACGCGGCCAGTCGCCCCGAGTGGCGCAATCTGGCGGTGGTGCGCAAAGGAGAGTATGAAGCACTTCCGGAAAAACTGATTGATCCGGCCTGGAAACCGGACTTCGGACCCGCTGAATGGAACGACAACATCGCCCGCACGGGTGTGGTCACGATCGGTGCGCGGGAGTTCCTGATCGCCTATAACATCAACCTCAACACGCGCGACAAACGCTACGCCCAGGACCTGGCCTATGAGATCCGCGAAGGCGGGCGCGCCAAGCGCAGCGGTAACATCCACCCCGACTACTTCCGCGGCGAACGCGTGCGCTATCGCCCAAGCGCCGGGATCTGGCCCTGCGGCATTTGTGATCATGTGGCGACAACCGCGGATGAACTGCGCGGTCACTACCAAGAGATCCACAATGAGGATTTCGACGCGCTGCTGCGCCGCTTTGGGCAAAACATCGAGAACCTGGAGAACAAGATTGTCAAGAAGCCGGGGCTCTTCTCGCACTGCAAGGCGATGGGCTGGGTGATCGAGGAGTACGGCTGCGCGCAAGTCACCATGAATCTCACCGATTTCCACATCACCCCGCCCCACCTGGTGCTGGAAGCGGTGCGGGAGATGGCCCGCGATCGTGGTCTGGTGGTAACCGGTTCGGAAATCGTTGGTGTCGTTCCCTACGAAGCGATGCTGATGGCGGCGCGCTTCTATCAGGAGCGGTTTGGCGGCAGCACCGCGCTGCCGGCACGTGACATGGTCGAAATCGCCGCCCGCTCCATGAATCTCAGCGATGTCACACCCTTCGACATCGACAAGAAGGTCCTGGGGCTTCCGGAAGCGCCGAACGATTGTCTCATGGCTCTGAAGACACGCGACTTTGTGGACGAGGTGTCCCGTGAATCCCCCGCTCCCGGTGGCGGCAGTGTCGCCGCTCTCGCCGGCGCGCTGGGGGCGGCCCTGGGAGCCATGGTCTCCAACCTCGCCATCAACAAGGTGGGCTATGAGGAACAGTCCGCGGAACTCAATCAGGCCGCGGTGGAGTTGCAAGCCATCAAACAACGCCTGGTCCGCGCGGTCGATACCGACACAGAAGCATTCAACGTGGTCCTCGACGCCATGCGCCTGCCGCGCGGCACCAAGGAGGAGAAAGCAGCTCGCAAGGCCGCCATTCAGGAGGCCTACAAGACCGCCTGCCGGGTACCTCTGGAAACAGCGAAACTCTGTCTTCAAGTCATCGGCCACGCAGAACGCATCGGTCGGCTGGGGAACCCGGCATCGGTCAGTGACGCCGGTGTTGCCGCCCTCATGGCATGTGCCGGTGTTGAGGGCGCGGTCTACAATGTGCGCATCAACCTCCCGTCGATTGACGACACTGATTTCCGCGCCGAGATGAATGCCGAGCTGGACAGCATGGTCACGGCGGCAAGAGAGGGCCGGGACGCAATCGATCGCTACGTCCTGCAGAAGATCAGCAGCACGTAGTATCAGACCAGGCGCGGGTCGGCATCGGCCCAGGATATGGGCCAATTGGAGCGGTCGTAGAGTTCACGCGGCGCAATACCGGCCGGAGGCCGCCAGTAGATCACATGGCGGTCTTCCACTCCTCGCGAGCGGAACCCCAGGCGGCGGTATTCCGCCAAGCGGCCCGGGTGTTCAGGATCGCGCACACGCACCGACGTGGCGCCCTCCGCGCGGGCCAGTCTGAGCACAGTGGCAAGCATGCCGCGCAGGTTGCGGTAGGCCTCCGGGCGGCTCAGCAGGTCCGCGACCTCCCAGGCCGGATG
>JALXCG010000054.1 GCA_026991065.1 Gemmatimonadota bacterium
GGTGTCTACTCCATTCTCAACGTGCCCGCCGGCGCCACCTACACCATCGAGGCGAGTGCCGCCAACTACGGTTCGAACGCCGCGCAAAGCGCCGTCACCCCGGATGCGCTGACCCTGCTCGCCCTGCCGCTGGCGACCGGTGCCTCCGACAACATGGAAAACGGCGCCACCGGCTGGAGCCATGATGTCGTGACCCCGGGCTTCCATGACCAGTGGACCCAGGGCACTGACCGCAACCACACCCCCGGCGGCAACACCTCCTGGATGTGCGCCTCGGTCGGCGGCGGTGGTTACATCAACTCGCTCGATGCCGGCCTGGCCACCGCTTCCCGGCCGCTGCCGGCCAACAGCAAGCTCCACTTCTGGCACTGGATGGCGGCCGAAACCGAGACCGCCACTACCGCCTGGGACGGCGGCATCGTCGAGATCTCGGTCAACGGCGGCGCCTACCAGCAGATCACCCCGGAGGGCGGTTATCCCTATACCATCGTGAACAACCCGGACAGCCCCTTCGCCCCCGGCACCCCCTGCTTCTCCGGCCACCACGACTGGCGGGAGGAGGTCTTCGACCTCAGCGCCTTCTCCGGCAATGTCAGCATCCGTTTCCGCTTCGGCAGCGACGGTTATGTCACCGATCAGGGCTGGTTCATCGACGATCTGATGGTCGCTCCCGATTTGCCGCCGGACCCGGTCTCGGTGATGCTCCTGCCGCTCGGCGGTGAAGTGACCATCGGCCCCGCCGGCGGTAGCTTCGACTACCACCTCGGTTTCGTCAACAACACCCAGCAGGAGCAGAGCTTCGACTGGTGGTTCGATGTGTCGCTGGCAGACGGAACGGTCGTTCTCGGTCCGCTCGCCACCCACCACGAGACCCTGGCCGCCGGCGCCACCCTCACCCTGCCCGGCCAGACCTTCGACGTTCCCGCCGGCCAGACTCCGGGCAGCTACCACTTCAACGCCAAGATCGGCACACCGCCCAACAGCGTCGATGCCATCTCCAGCTTCCCGTTGACGGTGACCGCCACCCACTGATCGCCACTCCCCAGCCCCGGGCGCCGGAGTGTGAGGTGTTGTTCAGTGCACCACCTACGCTCTCCGGCGCCCGCCGGCGCCCCTCCGCCGGCAGCAATCCGCCCTTCCGGGACAGAAGATCCATGAACTGTCGCAGGGGTGAACCCGGCGACAGTTCATCCAGAACCGGCGCGCGCAGCGGCGCTGATTGTTGCTTCCTGGTCGAAGGGAGCGCGGGGCGGTAGAAGAGGCCTTCCGCGGCTTGCGCACCCGGCCGTGCAGAGGCCTACTCCTTTCCGTCCGGCAGCAGCCTGTCCAGTTCCACCCGCAGATCGGCAGGGATGCCGTAGCTCTGAACCACGCGACCGTCGGCGTCCACCAGCACCAGATTGGGAACCCCCAGGATTCCGAGCTGCTTCATTACCGGACTCTGCCACCCTTCGGGCAGAATCGCGTGCTCCCAGGGCATCTCCCGCCCGCTTGCGCGAAGGAACGCTTTGACCGACTCCGGACTCGGTTCCAGCGCGATGCTGACCATCTTCAGGCCGCGACCGGAGTAATCGGCCCAGAGCTTCTCCAGGTCGGGAATCGCCGCCACGCAGGGGGTGCACCAGGTTGCCCAGAAATCCAGGATCAGCACATGACCGCGGTAGTCGCGGGTGTCGAAGCGGGCACCGGAGAACCGCTCGGCGGTGAAATCGGGGAGCAGTTTGCCGGGCGCCAGCGGCGGATCGGGATTGAATCGCATCAGGATCGACTCGGCCACCGGGGAGTCGCCGTAGTCTTTCTTCAACTGGGCGTAGAAATGCTCGAAGTCCTGGTCGTGATCCGTGAATCGCGCCAGGGTCAGCAGTTGGTCCAGAAGCACGACCCGTGTTTCAGGGTCCTTGGCGGCGTCGAAGATGCGCAGAAGCTGCGCCTTGCTGGCGGCGTACTCCTGCGGCGCTTGGTACAGATTGCGCAACACACTGGAGAAACTTGACCAGAGCGGAGACTCCGGCGGGACGATGCGCAGGATCTCCAGCAACTGTTCAACCTGCCGGGAGGCGGAATCCGGCTCCTGCTGCTCCGAGTAGAGAGCCTGGCGCAAGAAGAGCGCCAGGTGGCGCACCTCGTCCGGCTCGGTGGGATCCTCCGCCCAGCCATCCAGGGCGCGCAGCGCCGTCTCCAGCCGCGCGTCCGCATCTTCCGGGATCGGCACCTGCAGCCCGGTGGTGGCGGCGTATTTGCGCAGGTGCAGGATGCCGAGTGCTTCGTTGTAGGCCGCAACAATCTGCTGCACCGTCTTTTGCGTGGCGTGAGCGGGGTCGAACTCCACTCCGGCCGCCACCGTCTGCCGGCGATCCATCTTTGCCGGATCCACCACGATCCGGGCCCGGCCGCCGCTGAGATCGAGTACGGAGTAGTAGTACCCCTCGCCGTCGTAAGCATAGCGATCGGACTGTGAGCCGTTCATCGAATGGCGTTCGGGGGTCAGGCCCCAGACTGTGTAGCCGATGGTGTCGGCATCGGTCTCGACGTCGTAGATGAATGTGCCGTCGGCCTGCCGCGTGGCCGCGTGCTGCTCCTGGTCCCAGGTGCCGCTGATCTTAATGGTGGCAGGGTCGGGCAGATA
>JALXCG010000055.1 GCA_026991065.1 Gemmatimonadota bacterium
GCCGCCCGCCGGAGCCGCGCTGACCCCCGCCGGCTTCGGGGACCGCGCGCCCGACCGATCCACGCCATCCGGGTAGCCGCCTGACGCAGCGCCCGGATCCTGCTCCGCAACGCCCGCCGCGCCATTCTTCTTGGGGGACAAGCTCGGGTCTTGGTTGGCGAAAGCGGTCTCAGCGCAACGCCCCCGGTCGCACTCCATACGCTCGCCGAAAACGGTGGCTCGGCCACCCTCTCCGGGTCCAGGCTCCTGCCTGCCCGGTTCCGCCGGTGCAAGCGCCGCGGCGGCCCCATTTGAGCCGAAACCGGGTGCCGCGCCAAGCGCCCCTTCGGCCAGGATCTTCGCTGCCCGGAGCGGATGATTGCTCCGCTGCGATCGGCACCGGCGCCTGGAGAGCCCGGAGCGGTGCTTGAAAAAAAGTCGAACCGGATGACGATGGCTCCACGCGGCCTTGTTCGGGTCGATTTCGGTGGGATCCTGCCAGGATGAGCCACTTGCCCGCCGAGCGCTTCTGCAGGCTGGTGCTCGTGGGTGTCCGCGCGGATGGAAGCAAGGAGCTGATCGCCGTCGCGGGCGGCTACCGCGAAAGCGCGGAGAGTTGGTCAGGGCTCCTGCGAGATGTGCGAGATCAATCGCGATCGAGTCCAGCTTCGCCACCGTCAGGCTGCGGCAGCGCGCGACCCAAGGCGCGGGGAGTCGACGCAGGGCATTGATCATCGCCTTCAAGCTACTGGAGATGGCCCCAAAACGATGGAGACGAATCAGCGGACATGCTCTCCTCGGCGACGTGACCGAAGAGGTGACCTGCGTCGACGGAGTCAAACTCGAAGAGGCCGCCTGACAGTCATGCGACCATCCGCAATCCACAACATCTGACAGTATCTCCTGGCTGCGATACAGTGAAGGCATGAACGAAGACAGCACACCATCAACGCCCATGCTCGAAGACCCGAGCGAAGACGGGGCGAGGTGTCGTAACGATGTAGAACTGGAAAGAACTGAGCCTCCGGAATGGGACGATCCAAGCTGTCCGGGCTCGTGATCTCTGCCCCCAATGCGGGATGGACTTCCCTGCCTTTCGCTCAAACCCGTCAAGGCCCACCCACAGCGAGAAGAGGTGTGTTGGGCTTCATCTGCTGGTGACCGCGAGGGCGCCGGCTCGAAGAGCGTTCGCAAACCTCGTCCAGGAGGGGGCGATGAGCATTCGCAGTGGCTTTTCTGGTGGTGACATCGGTCAAAGGCACCGATCGGGGTGGGGCGCATGCTCCCTGGCAATCGGATTTGCGTGTGGTGCCTTCGGGGCCGTGATTGACGTGCCCGGCGACCACGCTCAGATCCAGGCGGCGATCGAGGCCGCGACCCAAGGGGATACCGTTCTGGTCCAGCCCGGCACCTATGTCGAATCGCTCGACTTCCTGGGCAAGGGCATCAGGGTGCAAGGAAGCGCGCCGGTGGATTCCTTGGTGGTGGCGAGCACCGTGGTGGACGCCATGGCGACGGAGGAGGACCATCGCAGTGTTGTTTCCTTCGTCTCAGGCGAGGATTCGTCGTCGGTGCTTGCCGGCTTGACGCTCATTGGAGGAACGGGGACCTTGCTCAGCACCGGCCCCTGGGGTGGAGAGAGCACCGGCGGCGGAGGAGTGTATTGTGCCGCGAGTTCCTCTCCGCGACTCGAGTTCCTTCAGGTGCGTGACAATCTGGTATTTGGTGAAAACGGCCTTGGCGCGGGGCTTTACTGCGGGGCTTCCTCCGCACCCGCGATCAAGGAGTGTTCGATCTTTGCCAACACGGCGGATCGTTGGGGCGAAGGCGGTGGCATCTACTGCGCAGCATCCTCGCCCACCATCCAGGACTGCACCATCCACGGCAACTCGGCCTTTCGCTACGGTGGAGGGATCTGCTGTGATGACTCAGCACCGCTCATCTCGCACTGCACAATCGCGAGGAATCAAGCTGGCCGCGGCAGCGGGATCTACTTCAGTCGGTCTGCGCCCCAGATCGAGCACTGCTCGATCGTCGAGAATGAAGGAGGCTGGGGAGGGGGCGGAATCTGCATCGGCCGCGGCTCCACCGGGAGAATCTCGAATTGCACGATTGCCGGGAATCTTCTTGGAAGGGAAGGGGATGGCGGAGGCATTGCATGCGGCGACGCGAGCACGCTGATTGCGCACTGCCTGATCATCAACAACGAAGGGGGATTAGAGGGCGGAGGATTCAGCTTTGCGGAGTCGAAGGCCAGGGTGATCAACTGTGTCATTGTGGGCAATCATGCCGGGTCGGGAGGCGGGGTTTTCAGCTTCGGCGCCGGCGGCGCCGAGAGGATCATCAACTGCACCTTCTCGGAGAACTCGGCCAGCCAAGGCGGAGGGCTCTACGCGAAGTATCAGACCCGACCGCAATTCGTGAACTCCATCCTCTGGGAGAATACACCCGACGAGATCAAGATCAGCAACTCCCTGCCGGCATTCCCGCAGTTCAACCATTGCGATATTCAGGGCGGCCACACCGGAGAAGGCAATATCGATGGGGACCCGCTCTTCCACTCGCGCTTCGGTTTCGAGTTCTTGCTCGCGCCCTCCTCGCCCTGCGTGGATGCGGGGCATCCGAGCGTCACCGACGGCATCTC
>JALXCG010000056.1 GCA_026991065.1 Gemmatimonadota bacterium
CTTGGAGATGGTCGCTGAGCTGCCGTTCCTTGGCGGCGAGCGCGGTTCGCAGGTGCTGCTGGAGGGTGTTGGGCGGTGGCGCCTGCGCTGGCGTGGGCGCTGTGGCCGAAGCGGCCGGCGCGGCCGGCGCGGCCGACGCCGGCAGGGTGCGGGTCTGCCAGAGGCGATCCCGCAGATGCGCCAGCTCCATCTGCAGGCGGTGGGTGGTGGCGACCGGGGAGGGGGCCGCCGGAGCGTTGGCTCCGCTCGGGTCCGTTGTGTCTGCGAAGGCCGCGCCGGGCGCGACGCTGGCGACGACGCCGCCGGCGGTGGCCTGGTCCAGCAGCAGGCGCGCGCGGAAACTCTCCAGCAAGCGGTAGAGTTCCGCGAGATGGGGCGCGGGCAGATCCAGAATCGCTTCCAGGGCGGCGCCCAGCAGATGATCCAGGTCGTCGGCGGCGGTGCGCCGGGCGAGGGGCGAGGCGAGCTGCACCAGATGGGTTTCCAGCAGGTCACAGGCTTTGCGGATCAACCGCAGGGCGGCGGCTTCGCGGCCGGCGCGAGCCTGCAGCGTGCCGTTGATGAGGAGCGCTTCGGCGTGGGTGCGCGGGTCATTGGCGCGGCGCAGGAGCGGCAGCGCGCGACCCACCCCGCGCAGCAGCGCGCGATCCGGCGGCCAGTGGTTGCGCAGCGCCGCCAGCCCCCAGTGGCAGCGCTCGCGGGCCTCATCGCGGGTGTGGCCATGCGCCTGGCAGGTGGCGATTGCGGCGCGGAACGCCCGGGTTGCGGCACTCTGCCGGCCGAGGTCGGCGAGCAGCAGCGCGCGCAGCCCCTGAATCCAGCCGGCGCGGGGTTGATGGGGGACGTCGCGACAGAGTGCCAGTGCTGCTTCGTAATGGTGCAGCGCCTTTTCGTAGCGGGCGCGGGTGTTGTCTCCGGCGCTTTCGGTTTCGTGGTAGTAGGCGCCCAGTTGCGCCTCCAGCAGCGCCTCGTCGGCGGCCTGCCGCTGGCGCCGCGCGAGCTGGAGAGCGCGCTCCAGATAGCCCGGAATCGCATCGCGGCGGAGGCCGAGAAGCTGCTCGCAAGCAGCCAGATTGTGGAGGATGCGCGGTAGGAAAGGGGCGATCTGCTGCTCCTCCTCCGCGTTCGGGAGCACCCAGGGCAGGAGCAGCGCGCGCGCCTCTTCGGCGCCGCCGCAGCGCTGCAGGAGTGCTGCCAGGTTGCTGGCGATCTTGGCCGCCTGGGCGCGGTGGGGCGTGGATTGGACCAGCGCCAGCGCGCGCCGCCAGAGGGTGCGCGCGATGCCGGCATCGCCCAGGCGCGCGTGCAGCATCGCCAGGCGGTCGAGGGCGCGCCCCAACTCCGCCGCGTCGCCGCTTCCGGCAAGCAGTCGCCGGGCGGTTTCGCTGCTGGCGAGAGCGCCCTGGTCGTCGCCGCCGAGCATCTGCAGTGCCGCCAGATTGAGCCAGGCGCGACCGGCCAGCCTGGGCGCGCCCGCCCGCTGGAAAAGGGTGATGGCGCGGCGAGTGGCGGCAACGGCCGCGGCCGGTTTGTGCCCGGCCAGCAGCACTCCGCGGTCGAGGTGCGCGCTGGCGGCATCGCGCAGCGCTCCGGCGGCCTCGAGCAGGGCGGCGGCGCGCTTCAGTCGCTTCAGTGCGCTGCGCCGCCGCCGGACCGGATCGAGGTCACCGCTCTTCCGGCGCTGGCCGGTGCGCGCGGAAGCCGCCAGCGCCAGGCCCACAAGACGGCGGTCGCCACGCCTTGCCGCCGCCCGCCCGATCGCGCTCACCGCCGCCGCGATGCCCCGCCGATCGGGGTCGCGCAGGCCGAGCAGGATCACGCCGCGGGCCCAGGCCCGGGCACTGGCACCATCCCGTGCCCGGGGTTTCCGCCACGATTCCAGCAGCATCTCGATCGCAGCCTGCCGCTCGCCGCGCGCGAAGTGGGCCGCGGCGCCCACCACCCGCGATTCGATCGCTGCCGCCGCCGCCGCTGCCGGCATTGTCTCCACAACGGCTGTCCCGTGATCGTCGCCGGCAGCGCGGCATTCCGCAGCACTCGCCCCCAGCCAGCGGTCGGCGGCCTCCAGGCTGCGCGCCTGCAGCGCCCGCGCCAGCCGCGCCCGTCCCAGGGGGCCAAGTGCCGCGCGCCAATCCGCCGGCGGGCGACCGCAGAGGAGTTGCTCGCCGGCACGCTGCCGCGCCACCTCTCTCTCGGCGAGCAGCGCCAGAAGGAGATCCAACCGGCACTCGATCCGCTCCAGCCGCTTCCCGGCAGCGCGTCGCCCGCGTCCCGCCCGGCCCGGTTCCGCCCCCGGGCGCGCGCGGCGCGGAGAGCACCACACTTCCTCTTCCGCCCGCGTGAGTTGGCGGTTGAGGGTGGCCGCCAATTCCGGCGTCGGTCGCGCGATTCGGCCCGCCCTCGTCACCGTGGCCGAGCGGGCCCGAATGTCGCCGACGGCGGCTGCGAGTTCCAGCCCTCCAGCGCGGGTACCGCGCCGCGCGAGACGTAGGCATAGGGGTGCCCCGCCTGCAGCGCCACGGCAACCGCGTGGATGACGCCCCCGAGGTGGGTCAGCGGCGGCCCGGATGTCCACTCATCGGGCGCTCCCGCCGTGTGCAGAATGCGTAGCTCCGATG
>JALXCG010000057.1:0-20012 GCA_026991065.1 Gemmatimonadota bacterium
CCTGGCCGGCGGCGCGGGCGGCCTTCAGGCGGGCTTCGCGCTCCTCGTCGATCCACAGCACCGGCCAATCGGTGAGCTGCTCATAGCGCTTCGGTACGAAATTTTTCGGCCATTGCACGGAGTCATAGTAGATGAAACGGACGAATGGGCCGTACCAGAAGGGGACATAGAAAGCTTCATCCTGAATGATGGCGTCTAACTCATGCATGGCCTGTAAGCGGCGGTCGCGGTCCATGTCGAAGCGATAGACATCGATCAGCGAATCGGTCTTGGCTGTGCCGAAATACCAGATGTTGTTGTTGTTGGTGGTCTCCTTGAAGACGGATCCGAAATACTCCCAGGGGGCTGGGTAGTAACCGGTGGTGCGGCTCATGATGGTGGCTTCATATTGTCGCTCCAGGCCGTGTTCGAAGGCGGTTCCCGGTTCCAGGAGGTTGAGTTGCAGGTCGACACCGAAGTAGCGATACATCTGTTGGATGACGGTGAAGTGGCGCTCCAGGCCCTTGGAGCCGAAGGTCAGGGTGAAGGCGGCGCGGGTGCCGTCGTCGCGCACCAGGATGCCGTATTTGTCGCGATGCTTGAAGCCGGCGCGGCGCAGGTGTTCACGAGCCTTGAAGGGGTCGAAACCGTAGGGAACCAGGTCGTGGTTGGCGTATTCACTGCCTTCAAAAGCGGAGACCATGCGATAGTAGGCGTTGTACATCAGCTTTGAGTTGACCGCGTCAAAGTCGAAGAGGTACTGGATCGCCTTGCGGAAGTCTTTGTTCTGGAAGATCGGCTTGCTGAGGTTGAGCGCCATGCCGTACATGCCCTGTGGGTAGTCGATGAAAACACGCTTGCGATGGACCCAGCCCTTCTTTACGGCGTCAAACTCCATCTCTTCGGCCCAGCGTCGCGAAGTGCTGATTCGGAGGTAGCTGAGTTCGCCTTTGACGAAGAAATCGAATGCGCGGTCGGCAGTGGGGATGATGGCGATGTGAATTTTGTCGGGATTGTAGAGCCCCTGGAAATAGTGTTTGTCGTTGCCCCACCAGTCCGGGATCCGCTGGAAGACGACATATTCGCCGGTTTTCATCTCGGAGATGGTGTAAGGGCCGGGCACCACAGGGGGCTCCAGATTGGCGCGCTTGATCCAATCGGCGTCGATGGTGATGGCGTGGGCGGGCATGGGAAAGAGGGAAAAGTCCAGCAACGGCCGCCAGGATGGGAATTTGCCCACGACTTTCAGGGTGTAGTCATCCAGAGCTTCCACTTTTTCGAAGTGGGTTGAGTAGTAGTTGTTGGCCCAGGGATCGACGATCTCTTTGTTCACCATCATCTGCTGCGCGAAGACGTAGTCGGCGGCGGTGATCGGCTCGCCGTCGCTCCAGCGCGCATCCGGGTCGAGCTTGTAGTAGACCGTTTTGTGGTCATCCTGGATCGACCAGTGGGTACACATCCAGGGGATGAAGCGATCGGTGTTGGGGTGCAGACGGGTGAGGGTGAAGTCCAGCGAGAAGCAGCGGTTCCAGCCGGCGAAAACATCGTTGGAGTTGGGGCCGACCAGGCGGAAGGTGAGGGGGTAGGAGGAGAGGTAGGTGTTGAAAGTGCCGCCACGTTTGGCGTCCGGGCTGCCGATCGGGGGGTCGTCGGCGTTGGTGGTCCAGACGATTCCGGCGAGTTCGTCGGCGATCGTGGCGGGCCCGGCGGCGGCGGCTTGCGCCGCGGGGGGAGCGGCGCCGCCATCGGGTGCGGTTGCAGTGGCTGCGGGCGCGGTGATTGCCGCGAGGAGGAGGAGTGGAAGGAAAGTCGGTTTTCTCCCGGGCGGATTCCAGAGGCGCATAAGGGGGGTTCCTGGGCGGGCGGCTGGGTTCGTCTTGCGCGACGTGCGAACAGTCATCGGTAACGAGCGTATTGCTTGGGATCGAAGGCTTCGCGGATCGATTCCCCGATGAGGGTGACCAGAACCAGGGTGATAGAGATCGCGCCGAAGGGGGATAGCACCAACCACAACTTGTCGCGGTTGTCCGCTTGCAGCGCCTGGTCGATCATCTCGCCCCAGCTCGGTGTCGGCGCCGGCAGGCCGTAGCCGAGATAGTCAAGAGCGGTGAGGGCGAAGATGGCGGAGACGATCATGAAGGGGGTGTAGGTGACCAGTGGAGTGAGACAGTTCGGCAGCAGATGCTTGAAAATCAGACGTCGCCTGGAAGCACCGAAAGAGCGCGCGGCGAGGCAGTACTCCTTGGTCTTTTCTCGATACATCTCGGTGCGCATGTAGTAGGTGATGGTGATCCAGTTGAAGAGTGCGTAGATGCAGATGAGGGTGAAGAAGCCCCGCTTGATATAGGGAAGCGAGCCGATCAGGACGACGACATAAAGAAAGGGCAATGCCGACCAGATCTCGATGAAGCGCTGACTGAGAATGTCGAAACGGCCACCGAGGAAGCCCTGCAGGGAGCCGATGATGGTGCCGGTGGTTTGGGTGACCAGAACCAGCCCGAGGGCGAAGAGGATGGAGATGCGAAAACCGTAGAGCAGTCTGGCCAATACATCGCGCCCCTGCGAATCGGTTCCCAGCCAGTGGCGCGAATCCGGGGCGTTGGGCGGTGCCGTCGCGTAAGTAAAGTCTGACTCGTAAGGGTCGAAATGGATGGGCGGCAGCAGAACCCAGTTGCCCTTGCCTTCTTGCTTGAACTGCTCTTTCAGTGCAGCGTAGTCCGTTTCGACATCATCGAAACCCCACTTGTCTACCTGGCCGAAAGTTCCGGCCTCGACGAAGCGATAGGTGGGGAAGTAGAAATTCCCCTGATAGTAGACGACGATCGCACGGTGGTTGGCGAGGTAGTTGGAAAAGAGGGAGAGGAAGACCAACACCGCCAGGATGAGAAAGGAGTGCCAGCCGCGCTTGATGCGGCGGAAACGCTGAAGGCGTTTTTGGGTGATCGGGTTAAGCTTGAAGAGTTTCATTCGCCGAACCTCACGCGGGGATCGACCAGGGCAACGCAGAGATCGGAGAGCAGGTTGCCGATCAGGAGCAAAGTTGAAGAGAGCACAGTAAAGCCCATCACCACCGGGTAGTCCCGGGCCTGGATCGAGTCGAAGAAGAGCAGGCCGAGACCGGGAATGCCGAAAACGCGCTCTATTAGCAGCGAGCCGGCGAGAATCAGCGAGATGCTGTTGCCGAAGCTGGTGGCCAGAGGAATGAGCGAGTTGCGGACGGCGTGGCCGTAGACCGCCTTGGGCCAGGAGAGCCCTTTTGCGAGCGCGGTCTTTACGTAGTCGGCGCTCATGTTTTCCATCAGAGAGTTCTTCATCAGCGTGGTCATCACGGCAAAGAGACCGATGCAGTAGCAGATGAGGGGCAAGGCGGTGTGGTGCAGGCGATCGGCGATCTTGGCGGTGAAGCTCAGACTGGCGAAGTCACTGGACTGAAAGCCGGAGAGCGGGAAAAGGTTCAGTTTGACCGCAAGGAGCGAAAGCAGCACTCCGCCGAGGGCGTAACCGGGGATGGCATAGCCGATGAAGATCACCAGCGACGAGAGCACGTCGAAGAGGCTGCGGTGATGCAGGGCTTTGAAGATTCCGAGGGGGATGCAAACGGCGTAGGTGATGAGGGTGGTGATGATTCCGAAATAGATGGAGATGGGAAAGCGCTGGACAATCAGGTCGATGACCGGTTGCGAGTAGCGCGTGGATTCGCCCAGGTCCAGGTGCACCAACTGCTTGAGATAGTTCAGATAGCGCAGCGGGATCGGCTGATCGAACCCGTAGTAGGCCTTGAGGGCAAGCAGTTGCTCCTCGGGTATGTCGGTGGAAGAGATCGCCGCGGTGGCATGGCCGCCACCGACCTCGCCGACCCCCTGGGCACCCGCCAACCGCATCTTCATCTGGTCGATCGGGCCGCCCGGCACCAATTGACAGAGCAGGAAAACCACGACGGTGATCCCCAGCAGGGTGGGGATCATGAGGAGCAAGCGGCGAAGCACAAATGTGCGAAGGGCGTGACCACGGGATTTTGCCATGGGTCTGGGATCTCTCCTTCAAAGTTCGGAGATCCCACCGGCATCCTGCGATGATGGAGTTCGGTGAGATCCGCGAGCCCGGAATGACAGCCACCGGGACGGTTCGAGACGGGCTCGATTGGGCGCCAAGCTCACCAAAGCATGCGCGCGTGGGCGATGCCTGTCAACCGGGTGTGGCGGCATCGGCAGCGCCACTTCGCAGGCGCCGGAAGAGATTCAGGAATTGATGGAACTGGCGCTGCTTGTCGAACTTTTCGCGGATCTGCCGCTGTCCGGCCGTGGCCATGCGCTGCCTGGCGGTGCTGTCCGCCGCCAGGCGCGTGATCGCGGTGGCCAGCGCGGTGCGGTCACCGGGCTCGACCAGGAATCCGGTTTCTTCGTCACTGACCACTTCCGGCGTTCCTGCCAGGCGCGTGCTGATGACCGCCACGCCCATCGCCATGGCTTCCAAAAGGACGTTGGGTAGCCCCTCTTTCCGCAAGCTTGAAAGAACCAGTGCGTCCAGGCGCTCGAAGACCAACTCCGGCTCCCGGGTGAAGGGGAAGAAGGAGACCGCCGACTCCATGCCGGCGGCGGCAACAGCGTTGCGCAAGCGCTCTTCATCCGGGCCATCGCCGACCAGGAAGAGGTGCAGGCCGGGGTTTGAACGGCGGGCTTCGGCCAGTGCTTCGAGCAGCAGGAGCTGCCCTTTGCGCTCCTCGAAAGAGCCGATGTTGCCGAGAATGAAGCGGCTTTCCGGTGGCGCCGGGTAGCGGGTGAGCGCCTGTTCATGACGCGCCGGATCCGGCGTGAACCGTTGCACATCGGTGCCCTGGTAGATCAGGTGAACCTGCTCGGCGGGGATCTGATAGGTGGAGACCAGGTAGTCGCGGGTAAAACGGGTGATGGCGATCACCGCGGTTCTGACCTCGGCGTCGGGGAGGTAGAAGCGACGCTCATACTCAGGGACGATGGTGCCGGTCTTGGGGATGAGTACTGTGGGAAGCTGTGCCGCGCGCAGACAGCGGGCAGCGAAGACGGAGCAGTGAAAACCTTTGCGCGGTGGATGGACGGTGCAGACCGCAACATCCGCGCCGTCCAGCGCCCGCGTCCAGATGGCTTGCTCGGGCGGGGCCTGGTGGACCACGGCATCGTAGTCGTAGGTGATCAACCGCAGATCGCCCTCGCGGGCGGCTTCGCGCGCGTTCCAGCCGCCGGCCGGTGCCAGGAGAGTGACCTGGACGCCCTGTGAACGGAGGAAGCGCATCGCTTCCGCCACCCAGATCTGAGTTCCACCGTGGAGGCCGGTGTCTTCGATGAAGGCGACATGGAGATCATTCATGGCGGAACAATTCCTCTACCGCTTGGATGAAACTGTTTTGCAAGACATCCATTCCGTAGCGACGCGCCACAACGCGCCGGTTGTGAAGTGCGCGCGCGGCCCAACCGCCCGGCAGGAACACTGCGTCGGTCACCTCCTGCAGAAAAGAGGAGGGCCAATTGTCCTCGGGCAGCTCGATGAATCTCAACTGGCTGCCCTTCGGGAGATTCTCGCCCACTACGGAGCGGAATACCGCTTCCGGCTGATAACGGGAGCAGACCAGCGGCACCCCGGTGGCGCCCGCCTCAACGATCGGGAGCCCGCGCCCCTCGGTCTGACTCGGCAGCAGGATCAGATCCGACATCTTATAGAGGTCGCAAACTTCGAGGTGCTGAACGCCGCGCGGCCCGGCGCCGGAGTGGGCGAGCTTGCCGGCCGAGAGGGCCAGGAAGATGCGGCGTCGCAAGGGGCGCGGTACCTCTTCCGCGAGGTGCTCGTAGGCATCCAGGATCCGCGCAAGTGCTGCTTCGTGTTCGGCCGGAACCGGGCCGGTGATGTGCAGGAAGAGGAGCATCTGCGGGTTCTCTTCGAAGAGCAGGGCGAATGGGGGATAGCGCATGAGCGCCGAGATCAACTGCAGATCGCGCTCGATTCGTTTGCGTGGCAAGATGCGCGTGGGTTGCAGAAACCAGAGGGTCGAGGGCTGCATCACATCCAGCCCGAACTCATCTTCCAGCGCACAGACGAGCGGTTGCTGGTTCTTCATCCACTGCGTGAGTTGCCCGCGAAACTGGTTGACCGGAACCGTGGTGACGATGCGGCTGCCGTGGCCGAGAATGTAGGTAAGTTGTTGGCGGATCTCTGCTTGGCGCGCCGGCAGACAGGGGGTGAGATAGGAGGCTTCGAGATAGGTGCCGATCTCCATCGCCCGGGAGCGGCTGATGCCGGAGGTGGAGATGATCTCGCGGTATTGAAGCCCGTTGATCGTGAGTTGAAACCAGTTGGTGCCATTCCAGGGCAGGAGACGCTGAAAGACCGCGAAAAAGGGGCGGTTGCCGATGTTGCGAAAGAAATGGTCGCGGGGGCCGGCCGGTTCGCCGTCGGCGCGCTGCGACGCCGGCTTGCCGGCTTCCCAGTAGAAATCGTGGCAGGAGTTAAGGACCGGCAGGCCGCTGATCTCGGTGGCGAACACGGTGGCCAGCGCGAGGGCAAGGTTGCCGGGGTTGGAGTTGACGTTGACCGGAATCACCAAGTTGATCTTGTGGTCGGCGAAATAGGTGCAAAGGATTTGGGTAAACTGGAGCGCTTCACGCCAAACCGCGTTTGCGACCTGCTGAGAGGCTGGGCTGTAGGCAGGCATCGACTCTTCGAAGAGCCGGGCGAAGAGACGCCCATCGCCCCATTTGGACCAACCGTTGCCGTTGGGAATCAGCTTGCGCTTCCAGCCGGCATCCAATACGCCATCAGCGGCGGGCGCGAAGCCACCACCGAGGCAGTGGATTTCGCCCACACGCCCTTGATCCCGCTTGAGCGCTTCCAGCGAGCGGGCGTACTTGGCGATCTCTACCGATACCCCGTCGATTCCATAGGCGAATGTGATGAACGCAACCCGCAGGTCGACCTCGGGAGCCAGCGGATGCGGGGGCAGGTGCGGAGGTCCGGGTGAAGCCGCCAACCCGTCCAGGACCCGTTCGATGTCGTACCAGTCATCGATCCGTCGCGCTGCGAGGGCATCGAGAGTTGCACAAGAGGGTTCGGCGGCTCGATCCCCGGCGGGCCGATTGTCGGTTTGCCGCGGGTGGGAGTCTTTCATGACGGAAGACCTTCACGGATATGGATGTTGGTTCGAGAGGAGTGTGCCCAGGTTGGATCCCCAGAATACACTACGCGCGACAGCAAAGGCAGCAGCCTTAGGGCGTGTTCTCAAATAGAGGGCCTTGCGCTCCAGGCTGCCCTGCGGTATTGGTCAATATTCGCCATAGCTTGTCCCGCGACCCGTTTCCCGGAGAATCCGATGAGTCAGATCGTCAAATGTGGCCTGATCCAGTGCAGCAATCCGATCAACGATGAGAGCGTGGCGGTTGCCACAATCCAGAAAGCGGCGCTGGATAAGCATCTGCCGCTCATTGATGAGGCGGGGCGTCGCGGTGTGCAGATCCTCTGCCTGCAAGAGATCTTCAACGGCCCCTATTTTTGCCCCAGTCAGGATCCTCGCTGGTATGATGCCGCTGAGCCGATCCCGGGGCCGACCACGGCGCTGATGCAAGAATACGCGAAGAAGTACAGCATGGTAATCATTGTACCACTGTACGAAAAGGAGATGCGCGGCGTCTATTACAACTCGGCCGCGGTAATCGATGCCGATGGCACCTACCTCGGCAAGTATCGCAAGCAGCACATTCCCCATACCGCGGGCTTCTGGGAGAAGTATTTCTTCAAGCCCGGCAATGGTGGCTATCCGGTTTTCGACACCCGCTACGCCAAGGTTGGGGTTTACATCTGCTACGATCGGCATTTCCCCGAAGGGGCTCGTTGCCTGGGGCTGAACGGGGCGGAGATCGTCTTCAATCCGAGTGCCACTGTAGCCGGGTTGAGCCAGTATTTGTGGAAGCTGGAACAGCCTGCTCATGCCGTTGCGAATGGTTATTATGTTGGTGCAATCAATCGGGTCGGCGTAGAGGAGCCCTGGAAGATCGGTCGCTTCTATGGCACCAGCTATTTCGTGAATCCACGCGGTGAGTTTCTTGCTGAGGCGAGCGAGGATCAGGATGAACTGGTGGTCGCGGATCTCGATCTGGAGATGATCGACGAGGTGCGCAAGACTTGGCAGTTCTATCGTGACCGCCGCCCTGAAGCCTACGATGAGTTGTTTCGTCTGTGATTTTTCGGGAACGAGCGGGGTTCCGCGTTTTGCCCCGTCGACTCCACCCTCCTGTCCCGCAATGTGATCCGGAGAAGCGAAGCGATGTTTCCTTTTGCTGCCCGTAGCTATGACTTTGTTCCCTATGTTGAGTGCCGGAATTGGATCGGGGGTGAGTGGTGCGCAGCCGCCGGCGGCGAAGAGCTTGAGGTCATCAATCCCCGGCATGGTCGGGCGATGGGACGGGTTGTGGTCTCCGGCGCGGAGGATGTTGAGCGGGCCGTGGCCGCCGCGCGGGCGGCTTTCCCCGGGTGGCGCGCGACTCCGCTCAAGGACCGCGCGCAGGTGCTTTACCGACTCAAGCAACTCATGGAGCGGGATCTCGAGGAGCTTACCTGGCTGCTGAGCCATGAAAACGGCAAAGTCTATGGTCAAGCGCGCGGGAGCGTGCTCAAAGGGATCGAGTGTGTCGAGTATGGTGCATCCTTGCCCAACATCGCGCAGGGGACGCAACTCGATGTCAGCCGTGGAATCAACTGCGAAGTCACCTATGAGCCGCTGGGCGTTTGTGCGGGAATCGTTCCCTTCAATTTCCCAACCATGGTGCCATTGTGGATGCTTCCGCAAGCACTGGTCAGTGGCAACACATTCGTGCTCAAGCCTTCCGAGCAAGTTCCCTACGGAGCAATGAAGCTGGCAACGCTTTTTGCCGAAGCGGGGCTTCCTGCCGGTGTCCTGAATGTGGTGAATGGGACCCGGGCGGCCGTGGAGGCGTTGGTGGATCACGAAGAGATCCGCGCGGTGGCGTTTGTGGGGTCCACCCGGGTTGCGCGCCTGGTCTATGCGCGGGGCGCAAAACAGGGAAAGCGGCTGCTCTGTCTCGGCGGCGCCAAGAACCACTTGATTGTGGCGCCGGACGCTGATCCGGAACTCACTGCGGAAACCGTGGTTGCTTCTTCCTACGGCTGTGCAGGGCAGCGCTGCATGGCGGCGTCGGTGATGCTGGCCGTGGGGGATGTGCAGGGAATCATTGACCGCATGGTGGCGCGCACCCAAGCGATGGAACTTGGCGGCGACATGGGGGCGATCATCAATCCGGCGGCGGTCGAGCGGATTGTTGGCTACATAGATGCCGCCGAGCGGGCGGGCGCCAAGGTGTTGGTGGATGGGCGCGGCGCGCGTGTGGCCGGCGCTCCCGGCTACTGGGTGGGGCCGACCATTCTTGACCATGTGACGCCGGAGATGCCGGCTGCTTGTGAAGAGATTTTTGGCCCGGTGCTGTCGATTGTTCGAACCCCCAGCATTGATGATGCAATTGCGATTGAGAACTCGAACCCCTATGGCAACGCAGCGGCGATTTTTACCACCAGTGGCGCGGTTGCCAGGTATGTCATTGAGCGCGTTTCCGCGGGGATGTGCGGCGTGAACATCGGGGTTCCTGTTCCGCGTGAACCGTTCTCCTTCGGAGGGTGGAACCAGAGCAAATTCGGTCACGGAGATGTGACGGGTTATGATGGTTTCCGCTTCTGGACGCGGCCGCGCAAAGTTACTTCTCGGTGGGAGATCGCAAAGGACGCAACATGGATGAGCTGATGACCACCGAAGAGATTGTCCGTCTCTGCAAGCAGCACACGCTTTATACCTGGGCGGCGACCGGAGCGGTTGATCCACTGCCGATCGCGCGGGCCGAGGGTGTTTATCTCTACACCACCGAGGGGCAGCGGATTCTGGACTTCAACAGCCAGTTAATGTGCGTCAACATCGGGCATGGACACCCACGGATCGCCGCGGCGATCGCTCGGCAACTGGAGAGCTTTGCCTACACCTATCCGGGTACGGCGACAGCTGTGCGGGCACGGGTGGCCAAGCGATTGGCGGAGCTTCTGCCGGGGGATCTGAACACTTTCTTCTTTACTTTGGGGGGCGCAGAGGCGAACGAGAACGCCATTCGTGCCGCCCGTCTTTACACCGGTCGCAACAAAATACTGGCACGCTACAGAAGTTATCATGGCGGGACCAATGCCTGCATGCAACTGACCGGAGATCCACGGCGCTGGGCCAACGAACCAGGAATGCCGGGTGTTGTTCATGTGATGGACCCACGCCCCTACGATTACTCTTTCGGGAGCAGCGCGGCGGAGCAGACCGAGAACAATCTCCGTTATTTGGAAGAGGTCATCATGTACGAAGGTCCGCAGACCATCGCCGCGATGATCATCGAGCCGGTGACCGGTACCAATGGAATCCAGCCGCCGCCCGCGGGTTATCTCGAAGGGCTGGAGGCACTGTTGGATCGTCACGGCATCCTCCTCATCTGTGACGAAGTGATGTCGGGATGGGGGCGCACCGGCAAGTTGTTTGCCTTCGAACACGCCGCCGGAGTCACGCCCGACATTGTAACCATGGCCAAGGGATTGACCTCCGCCTACGCACCTCTGGGCGCGGTCGCGCTCAGTGATCCGATCGCGGCGCATTTTCAGGACAATGTTTTCTGGGGGGGACTGACCTACAACTCCCATGCTCTCTCCCTGGCAGTTGCCGAGGCGGCGATCGGCGTGTTGATCGACGAGGGGCTGGTCGGCAACGCGGCACGCCTGGAGCCGGTGATGCGCGCCGAGATGGAGCGCCTGCGAGAGCGCCATCCGTCGGTCAAAGAGGGACGTGCGATCGGGCTTTTCGGGATGCTCGACATCCGGAAGAATGCGGCGGGAGACCTGATTGCTCCCTACAACGGTTCCCATCCGGCAATGAACGAACTTTTTGCGTTTCTCCGTACCGAGGGGCTCTTTACGTTCGTTCGGTGGAGCCACATCATGTGCAACCCACCACTGTGCATTAATGAAAAACAACTCCGGGAGGGGTTTGCGATCCTTGATCGGGCACTGGAGATCACCGATCGCGTTTTTGAGCCTTGATAGTCAGGGGCTCGAAGTCGAACGGCCCTCGAAACGGGTGGATATCCCATGCGACCTACAACATCAGCAGAGCAGACCAAGCCCGGAGTGCAAGAGTACAAGGTTCCGCTGAACGCCAACCAGGCACGGGTAGAGGCCGCGCGCTGTCTTTTTTGTGACGATGCGCCTTGTGTGAAAGCATGCCCGACGTCCATTGACGTGCCGCAGTTCATTCGTAAGATCACTACCGGGAATTTGTGGGGATCGGCCAGGACGATTCTGCAGGCCAATGTTCTGGGGCGGAGTTGTGCCCGGGTGTGCCCGGTCGAGGAACTCTGCGTCGGGGACTGTGTGCTCAACGAGGATGGCCGGGCTCCGATTCAGATCGGCCGGCTGCAGCGTTTTGCAACGGACTACGCATTCGCCCGCGGCTGGCGCTATGCGGAAGCGGGGCCCGCCAGCGGTCGCTCAGTCGCTCTTGTCGGTGGTGGGCCCGCGTCTTTGGCTGCCGCGCATCAGCTGCGGATTTTCGGGCACAGTTGCACCATCTACGAGAAGCGGTCGCGACTCGGAGGTCTCAATGCAAGCGGAATCGCTCCCTACAAGATGACCGACGAGATTGCCATGGAAGAGGTGGACTGGGTTCTGGGAATCGGCGGGATCGAAGTGCGAACCGGGATCGAGGTGGGGTGCGACATTTCGCTGGAGGAGTTGGAGCAGGATCACGACGCGATCTTTATCGGCGCGGGACTGGGGGCGGACACGCTGCTTACCGATCTGCCCGGTTCCGAGTTGGGCGGAATCGAGGGCGCCGTGGACTTCATCGAGCGCGCGAAGTCTGGTTGCGTCGATCTGCGGAGGGTGAAGCGCGCGCTGGTGATCGGCGGTGGCAACACGGCCCTGGACGCGGTTCGCTTGCTCGTCCGCATTTTGCCTCCGGGGGGGGATGTGCGCTTGCTATACCGCGGCGATGCGGCCGTGATGCCGGGCTACGCTCATGAACTGGCGGCCGCGCGGGTGGAGGGTGTTGGGATGCATTGGCACACGCAACCAGTCGCGTTTCTTGGCGAGATCGACGAAGAGTCCGGACAGCCGCGCATCCACGCACTGCGCTGTACCCGAACCGATGACCGGAAGCGACCGATCCCGGGGACTGAACACACCCTGGCCTGCGACCTTGTGATTCTGGCGATCGGCCAGTCTCCGGCGGTGGCGAGAATCGCTTCGACTCCGGGACTGGAGTTCGTGGGAGGTTGTCTGCGGGTTGATGCCACGGGGGCTACGGGGCGGCCGGGTGTCTTTGCCGGAGGAGACTGCGTCAACGGCGGCACTGAAGTCGTGCAGGCTGTAAAGGAGGGCATGCGGGCGGCCGTGACCATTGATGAGTATTTGAAGGGGGTGGAACGATGAAACCCGACTTGACCGCCAACTGCGCAGGAATTGTCTCTCCGAATCCCTTCTGGCTGGCCTCCGCACCGCCCACCAACACCGGCGAACAGGTGATGCGCGCGTTTGAGGCGGGCTGGGGTGGTGCCGTATGGAAAACGCTCGGCCAACCGATCCAGAACGTGACCAGTCGCTTTGGCGCTCTCCGCCACCCCGCGGCCCGGACCATTGGTTTCAACAACATTGAACTCATTACTGACCGCTCCCTGGAGGTTAATTTTCGCGAGATCGCCGCGGTCAAGAAACGCTTTCCCGAGCGCGCCGTGGTGGTGAGTTTGATGTTTGAAACCGAAGCCGAATGGAAGGACGCGATCGAGCGGTCGATCGATGCCGGCGCGGACGGTTTGGAGCTGAATTTCGGTTGCCCCCACGGCATGTGCGAACGCGGAATGGGGTCCGCGGTCGGACAGGAGCCGAAGATCAATGAGCGAATCACTTCCTGGGTAAGTGCTCTATCCAGCATACCGGTGATCGTGAAGCTTACTCCCAATGTGCATGACATTCGCCCCCACGGGCTGGCGGCTCAGCGGGGCGGTGCCGATGGCGTCAGCCTGATCAATACCGTTAAGAGTATCATCGGTGTGGACATTGATCGCCTGATTCCGCAACCGATTGTTGGCGATTTGGGAACCAATGGCGGTTACTGTGGCCCAGCGGTCAAGCCCATCGCGCTGCACATGTTGGCGGCGCTCTCCCGAGATGAGCGTTTCCACCTGCCGTTGAGTGGCATCGGTGGAATCTCCAACTGGCGTGATGCGGTGGAATTCCTGCTTCTGGGAGCGTCGTGCGTGCAGGTGTGTACCGAAGTGATGCTTCATGGCTACAGAGTCGTGGAGGATATGCTCGATGGCTTGGAAGGCTACATGCGCGAGCATCAATTCTACACCCTGGAGGATTTTGTCGGGCGGGCGGTAGCGGCTTGCAGCGACTGGGGCGACTTGGATCTCAACCACGAGTTGGTGGCGCGGATCGACGCTGATCAGTGCATCGGTTGCTACGACTGTGTGGTGGCTTGTGCCGATGGAGGTCATCAGTGCATTGCGCGGGCTCCGGACGGCGCGCCACGTGTTCCTCAAGTGGATGAGGAGGAGTGCGTGGGGTGTAACTTGTGTGAGATCGTCTGTCCAGTACCCGGTTGTATCACCATGACGGCGATAGACAACGGTTTTGCTCCGGCGTCATGGAACGATCATCTCACCCACGGTGCGCGGCTGCGTCCAAAGAAGGGGTCGCACGGCTGAGGTTGTCCCCGGCTCGTGTCCCTACAGGCCGACCCCGGCGAGATCATGGGCCAGCACGCTGATTGGTGTTCGGATGGTCCCGGCCGGGTGGTTGCGCAGCCGCCGGAGCACATTTTTTGTCACCTCGTGTCCGCGGGCAAGAAGCAGTACTCCATCCACGGTCGTGACATTCTCGGCGAAGACCATTCCCGCCACGAGTTCGTGGATCTCCAGCCCCTGCCGTTCCGCAGAGCTGAGATTCTCTTCCAGCATGGCGGCGAATTCGTTGAGGATCGCGGTGTCATACCAGCGCTTGCGGCCGCGCATGGTTTCCACGCACAGATCCGGGCGCAGGTCACAGGTGCGAAGGATATCGTAATCGGAGACGATCTTGAGGATCTTGGCTTCGACCGGTAATTCGCCACCCCCCAGGCGCAGTTGGGGCGCTGTGCCGTCGGCAAGCTGGGTGTGGGACACCAGGATCTTTCGGACCTGTTCCAGCCGCGGAATGTTTTCCAGGACCTCTTCAATACTTTGTGGCACTGAGCGCAGTAGCTTGGTCTCTTCGACGTTAAGGCGGTCGCCCCGATAGATTTTCATGCGTGTTTCATCGGGCAGCGCGACATACCCCAACTGGGTCAGCATGGCCGCGATGCGCAGTGGCCACAGGGGCTGCAGCCGGAGTGCGCGGCCCAACGCGGTTGCCTGGCGTTCAATGCGGGAAGCGCGACCCACCGCTTCCGGCATGACGATACCCACCACTTCGTTCAGTGCCTTGATGCTGCCGAGAAGTGTTTGATCCAGCAGCACCTTTTCATTGGTGACGAGCCGATGTTGTTCAACTGCGGTCTCGGTTACTCGAAAGAGGTCTTTGGGAGTAATTGGTTTGGTCAGGAACCGGAAGAGTAGCCCTTGATTCACTGCTTCGATCGCGGTTTCCATATCGGGTTGGCCGGTGAGGAGCAGGCGTGTGGCGTCGCCATCGATATCGCGCGCGGCGCGCAGGAACTCCAGCCCATCCATCCCCGGCATGCGCAGGTCGGAGATGACCACCTGAACAGGGGGAGAACTCTTCATGAGTTCGAGTGCGGCAGCGCCGCTTTCCGCGGTCTCAACGTCGAAGCCGATGCGAAGAACCATTTTGAGACTGGCAAGCATGCTCGGTTCATCATCCACGCACAATACGCGTGCTTGCTTCTTCTTAGCCATTGGAGTTTCCTCGCGCGTTCGGTTTGCGCTCGGTCGCATCGGCCATGCGTACCGCTTCTGCTGTCAGGGTTTTCGCTCGCTCCCAGCTTTCGCGGAACCAATCCGGAGTTGCGGCCATGTTGCTGGCGGCTTCCGCACTCAGGGACACGCCTTTGCCGCTTTCGTAGGCAGCCAAGTCCGCCAAGTGCACCGCCGCGAGAACTCCGGGCCCGTGATTGAACGCCTGTCCCGGGTCATGGTGAAATGCCGCGGCCTCCGCGCTGCTCGCCGGGAGTTCCCATATATCCAGCAAGTAGGATCCCACTTCGCCGTGCGTAACGCCAAGAACGGATCGCTCTGCCTCACTCCAGGTGCAACCGCTGGCGGTCGTGAGGCGGGCAACCTCTGAAATCTCCTTTGGACGCAGGTCGGCCAATACATAGAGACCCGCATCGTGGAGCAGGCCGGCAAGGAAAGCCTCTGCCCCAAGTGCCTGTATCGGAACCAGTTGTCGGGCGACTCCCGCGGTCAGTATCGAATGCGCCGTGAGTTTTTCGATGAATGCGGTGTCGGCGTTGTGTTGGGTTGCGGAGGCGAGAGAACTGCTGAGAACCACCGAGGCGATGGCCTGAGTCCCGAGACGGACAATCGCTTCGCGCAGCGAGTGGATTGGATAGCGCGAGCAGAAGAGCGGCGAGCTGGCCATGCGCATGATCTGCGTTGCGATTGAGGGATCCTTGCTGATCAGTGCTTCGATCTGGCTGATCCCCACGTTCGGATCCTGGAGAGTTTCCTGCAAGCGAAGATAGAGTGCCGGCAGCGCGGGTAGCCGCTCGGCGGAGCCTACAACCGTGATGATGGTTTGATCTCTCGCATTGCGGCGGTGGTCGAGCACCTCTCGGATCGTGTTGATGACTTGTTCGATGTCGCAAGGTTTGGCGAGAGTTCGGTGCGCAACCTGGAGTGCGGTGGCGCGAACATGGTCGCTGATGTCGCCGCTGAAAAGAATTCGCATCGCTTCGGGGTGGGTTGTACGGACACTCCGCAGCAACTCGATGCCGTTGATCCCGTGCATTCGATAGTCGGAAACGACAACATCGACCGGATTCTCCTGGATGAGTCGAAGTGCATCACGGGCATTGGAGGTGTAGCGCAAGTCCCAGTGGTTGCGGAATCGGTAGAGACTGGTACGCAGCGATTGCAGCATCACGGCATCATCGTCTATGAAGAGAATCGATGGGCGGGTCAACTTTCGGTCTCCGCGGAGGCCTGTGCCTCTTGGTCGAGCGGAATCCTGATCGTGAAACAAGCCCCGGATCCGGGTGTGGACTCAGCCTCCAGTTTGCCGCCATGATCGGCTTCGACGATTTGCCGGCAGATGGTCAGTCCCTGCCCGGTGCCGACGCCTTCAGGTTTGGTGGTAAAGAACGGGTCGAAGACCCGCTCCAGGATCGCGGGGTCCAACCCCGGTCCATTGTCCGCGATGCGGATGCAAGCGTCGTTGCCATCACAGAATGTTGTGATGGAAATGAGACCCCGCTCATACTCGGCCGGTACTTTCTCGGCCACTGCCTGGGCGGCATTCACTACCAGGTTGAGAATGACCTGGTCCAGGCCATTCTTGATGCAGACGACCGGCGGAAGGTCGCCCAGATCGGTTTCCACTTCCGCCACATACTTATACTCATTGCGAGCCACAAGCAGCGTGGTTTCGACCAGGCGGTTCAAGTCGATCGCCCGCGGTGCCTGCGCTCCCGGATGGGCGAACTGTCGCATCGCGTCGACGATGGCAGTTACGCGTTGTACACCTTCGCGGGCCCGGGCGCACGCCCCGGAAATCTCCTCCTGGATGAATTCAATGTCGAGTTCAGATTCCAACTCAACCAGTGCGCGCACGATCTCGGGCGCCAGGGGTTGCTCTCCGGCATCGCGGATCGCTTGGCGGTAGGCATTGAGTGCTTCGCTCAGCCCTCGCACACTGTCGTCCAGGAAACCGACGCTGTCACCGACGAATTGAATGGGCGTATTGATCTCGTGAGCAATCCCGGCCGCCAGCGCACCAATGCTGCGAAGTTTCTTGTCTTGCGCAAGTTGCAACTGCCTCTCCAGCCGATCGCGTTGGTCGAGCGCAACGACCACCAAGCCACACTCGCCGGAGTCGACTTCAATGGCTCTGACATGGAGGCTTACCGGTACCGAATCGCCCGAAGCCGTGGCGAGTTGCGCATCGATGGCGTGTTTGGCCGCCGCCGCGGCTCGCAGGTCGGTGCCGGTCACCGAAAAAAGGAGGGCCAGCGGGGTACCGATCAATTCGGCTCCCAGGCGTTCGCTCAAGCGCTCAGCAGCGCTGTTGAAGCGAGTGATGCGGAGGTCCGAATCAAGGAGCAGCACAATTCCCGGCGCTACGTCCATGACGGTTTGTAGGCAGAGGCCACGGTCGCGCGCCAACTGTTCGGCGCTGAGCAATCGGCGCTCTTGTAACTCAAGCATGTTCTCCAGAGCTTGGATGCGCTCGATCGGAGGGGTCGGAGCCGGTGGATCTTGCGGTTGTTGAGGGGATGCAGGCATGAAGATCGCCCTGGGCGTGGTCTGGAAGAGTGCCGAAAAAAGCGTTGCCTTGGAATGATCGGCAACGGGTCGAGGTTGGTGAGCGGATTCCTGTGACTTTGTTGGACTCAAACAGTGCCCGGCGCGCTGCCGCGAAAAAGTTACCCGCGTCTGATAGTATGCCGATACTTCTCTCAATCCCTGTCAACTACCACTGATCGAGACCCATGGTGCATTCTGTCAAACCATCTCCACTCAAGGCCCTTCTCTTGGGCGCCTTTCTCACTGTTGGTCTTGCGCTGGCCCTGTTTGACATCGCGGTTTTCGCCAGCGCCGCTGTCGCCGATCATTTTGGTTTTGTCCTACTCTTTGGGGTTCTTCTGCCGGCTGTTTTGGGTGGCCTGCTGGGCGGTGGGGTGCACCTCCTGGGGCGCTTGATTGGCCGCGCGGCGACGCCGGCAAATGGCACGCTCGCGGTTGCCGGGGGGGGGGCTCTGCTGCTCTTTCTGCCGGTACTGGTGGCCCCGCTCTTCGCGACTGAGTTGCCGGTTCCCGCTGCGGGTTCCGCGGAGCACCCACGAGTCGTTCTGCTCGGAATTGACGGGGCGACATGGGACCGGATGGATCCGCTCATCGCTTCAGGAGAGATGCCGAATATCGCGCGCCTCTTGAAAAGCGGAACCCGCGGTATTCTTGAATCGGAGTTGCCGGCCTTCTCGCCAATCGTCTGGACCACGATCGCAGCCGGAAAACCGCCGGAGGTTCACGGCGTGAGCGGTGCCAGTGAAACGGCGAAACATGTCGGCTGCCTGCGCATCTGGGACATTCTGCGACACGAGGGGTTTACGACCGGAACTTTCGGCTACCTCATCACCTGGCCGCCGTTGCGCGACCCAACTGGCTTCACGGTTCCGGGGTGGACCGCCCACGGTCCCGAAGCGGAGCCCGAAGAATACGGTTTCGTCAACCGGCTGCGCTTCTCCTTCAGTGGAAGTGCGCTGCCTTCCCCCTTTGAGGTGTTGCGCATCTACCGCGACTGGGCGCGTGCCGGAGGGCGTTTCTCAACCATCGCCCGGGCCTTTGGGCGCTTCGTGGATGCCGGAGCGATCCCCCCTTCGAAGGAGGATTTCTTCTACCTCAGCCGCGAAGCACTGCTCGATATCAAGACGGATGCCTTTGCGCATCTGGTGCGCTCCCGTCCCACCGATTTTACCGCCTACTACATCGACACGGTCGACAATGAGAGTCACCTCTATTGGCGGTGGTTGGAGCCGGAGAAATTCGAGAACGTCGACCCAGGGAAGACTGCGCGTTACCGGGATGTGATTCCCATGACCTATCGGCACGCGGACGAAGCCGTTGGGCGCGCGCTTGATGCCATTGGTCCGTACGACCTTCTCTTGCTGGTTTCCGATCACGGATTTCAGGCCGGAAACCGCAACCAGTTCACAATCAATATCAAGGCGCTGATGCAGGCGATTCAGATGCCGGCTGATGCCATAGAGGATTTCGTGATCATCTATCCGCGCTTCTATGTCAAGCCGGCTTCACCCGAGGCTGCGAAAGAGATCATCGATCGCATCGGCCGGGTGACCGAATCGCAGACCGGGATCCCGTTTTTTGTGGCGCGGCAGGTCGAAAGCGGTGATGTGGAGATCGGTGTCAACAACACCGAGATGGTCAAGGAGGTCAAGGCCCGAGGGGAGACTGCCCAAGACATGGCGAGTGCCACAGTACTCTTCGAGGGAACCAGCATTCCCGTGCGTCAGTTGGTTGATCTGGCAAGTCGGGCGTTCAGTGGCGCACACAACCTCGATGGCATCATTGTTGCCCAGGGGAAAGATGTGCGTCAGGGAGCGACCATTGGCCGTTCCAGCATTTACGACGTTGTTCCGACGCTCCTGGCCGGCCTCGGGATGCCGCTGGCCGAAGATATGCCCGGACGCGCGCTGACTGAGATCTATCGCGATGAGTTTCTTGCGGCTCATCCTCTACAGCACGTCGCGACCTATGAGCGGGAAGGCGAACGCCCCGGGAGCGCGGTGGTCGAAGGGGAGGGCGACATGCCGGATGCGCTAAAGGAGCACCTGCGTTCGCTTGGCTACATCAATTGATGGTACTGGCACCGATCTCCCAGTCGTCGGCCACGTAGAGCACCCCGGAACCATTGTCGAGCTGGAAATCGAACACGGCACCGGTGGTTTCCAGTCGCGCCAGCGGTTGAATGAAGTTGAGTCCAGGGGTATTGTCGACCAGCAGGATCCCCATCTCGTGGAGCGTGATTCCGATCTGCCGTCCTATGATACCAATGTTCTCTGGATGGCCGACCGTTGGGTAGCTGTCGAGGATCTGCAAGTCGGGTTTTCGAATCAGGTGTACCGGGCCGGCATCATCCGCCGCATAGAGTCTATCAGCAGTGGCGAACACTCCTGTGATGTCGGCCTCGCCCCCCGGAAACCCCACGGTGTCAACCGCGGTGGGATGGCTCGGATTGCTGATGTCCAGGCGGATGACACCCAGCCAGCTGGCGGGGAGCCAGAGGTCATTGCCGTCGGG
>JALXCG010000057.1:20022-28975 GCA_026991065.1 Gemmatimonadota bacterium
GCGGTGCTCCAGGTGCCGAGCAGGTTCATGTTGGAGAGATCGCTGATGTCGTAGATCGCTACGCGACCTCCGCCGGCGGTGACGAAGGCCAGATCTTCCTGGGTGCTGATGGTGCGTTCGCTGCCGATGGTTTCTGCTGCGTCCAGCAGCACGGGGTGCGCGGGATCGGTGAGATCGTAGGCCAGCAGCCCCGAATTTCCCGAAGCGACGAGGGCGTTCTGTCCCAATGTCACCACCGCGTAGGACTGATCGCCAGCGGGCGCGGGAATCGAGCCAACCTGTTCAGGTTGAGTGGGGTTGGTGAGGTCGTAGAGAAAGACTCCAGCATGACGCATGCCGGCGACGAGTAGATTCGTGTCGGTTTGGGCAAGGGAGCGGGCGTGGGAAAGATCCTGCGGTGCACCGCCATCCGGTGTTGGATGGGCAGGGTCAGTGAAATCGAGGGACCACAGTCCAGCATCCGAATTGGCGACATAGCCGGCGTCGCCGTCCAGGATCAAGTGGCGTGCGAGGCCGGCGCCCAGATTCAGCTGGTTGACCATCTCCGGGCTGCTCTCCTGACTGATGTCGAATGTGACCAGGCCGCCGCGCCCATCGCTGATGTGAGCGTAATTGTCTTGTACAACAACGCTGTAGGCGTATCCGATGGTGCCGGCTGATGCGACCAGAGTGGGCGCGGTTGGAACGCTGATGTCGTAGATCTCAAACCCGGCGGGGCCGTCTGCCACATAGAGGCGATCCCCCTGAATCTCCAGGTCCCAGGCGGCACCCGTGGTTGGCAATTGGCCCACAGGCACCAAGGATGGTGCCAGGGAGGCGTCGTAGATGCCGATACCTTGGTCGAACTCCGTGATGTAGAGCCAATCCCCCGAAAATGCGGATGCACGGGTCGCGCCGTCAGTATCCAGGTGTTCAGCCAAGCGTGGGCATGCCGGATTGTGGATGTCGATGACATCGAAGCCACCGTCCCAAGCCGCGCAGTAGGCAAAGCTGTCGCGAAGGGTGATTCCCCGCAGATCCCCGCCTGCGTGACACTGGCGGGAGATCAGTTCCGGCGCGGCGGGGTTAGAGACGTCGAACACCTTCAGGCCCGCTGGTCCATCCACCACATACGCCAGTGGTGGGTCAAGCGCCAGCCCGCGGGCGATGCCATCTGTTGGCTGGTCGGCGATTGAGGCCCAGTCGCTGTTCAGGTCAAAAATCTGCAGCGAGCGCTTATTGGTAGTGAAAAGCAGGCCGTTCCATACCGCACTGCGATTGTACCAAGGAGAGATGGCGCCGGACCAAACCGACTCGACTTGAAAGTGCCTTGATGGCTGAATTGAGCGCAACGGTGCAGCGTCGGCCGCAGAGGTCACCAGGAGCAGAATCGACGACAGGCCGATGGCCCCGGGCGCCATCGCGCGCCATCGCGAACGTGATTTTCGGCTTGCGTGGAACATTGTCAACCTTGGCATCCTCCGCTCAGATGAATGGCCCGGACGGCCGTGAAACCGACGTGGGTAAGTACCCCTGTCAGCGCTAGTTTACATAGCCCAGGGCGCGCAGCTGCTGCATCATGCGTTCGTTGTCTTCATCGCTGGGACCGTTTCCACCGACCTGCCTCGACTGCAATAGGTCGTCATAAGAGGTGCGGGCAACAGTGGAATGCTCGATTCCCCGGAGCACTGCTCCCATGATGCGGCCATCCATATCCTGCCCGATCGGCAATCCGAGATAGGAGAGCAGCGTGGGCATGATATCGAGAGTTGAATAGGGATCCATGATGCCGAACGCGCGTGCTACGGCTACTGCCTTGTCGACCACCGCCTGGGTGCCGATCATGTAGCGCAAGAGTTCGGAGAAGGAGGTGTCGAGGCAGAGTTTGTCGATTGCGCCCCGAACCGGAAACGCTCCGCCGGAAAAGAGAAATATGCCGCGCGGGGCATGGCTGCCGTTGATGTTCTGACGGACGTGCACATAGGCATCCATCGGCTGTATCTTGCCGGCAATTCGCACTGAGCGGCCACGTGGTGATTGGCGCAACACATTGGACATAACGGCCACGCCGATCGCACCGCGCTTGGCGTGGCGCTTGTATTTTTTCGCATTCTTGGGATCACGAAGATCCACAATCTCGTCGAAGAGGGGGTGGCCGCTCTCTTCGAGTTTTAGAGATCTCAGGTCGGCGAAGAGTTTGTCTACATCGACCGGCGCCATCTCGGCTGTCGGCGGATCCTGGACGAAAAACGCCAAGTCATTGTGCCATGCGTCATTGCCTGCGGCAAATGCGACCGATGCCTGCATGTCGGCATTCCCTGACCGCTCTCCGGTTGTGCCATGAGGCAGGCATTTGGCGACGCCGAGGTCTTCGAGCAATGCGTTCATATTGAAGACCGCGAAGGCCTCTGTGCGGGGGCGAGCGCCATGGTCTGAGACGATCACGATCGGTCGGCCATCGGCCATCAACGTACCGAGCATCTGGTCGACCCGCTCATAGACTGCGGTGATGGTGTTGTGGAACTGGGTGACTTTTTCCGGGGAACGATCCCATATTGCAGGGTCGTAGAGTTCTGGATAGCGGTAGAGCAGGTAGCGATGCTGCACATCATCGGTCGCCTGGGTGCCGGTAATGACCAGGTCGTAGTCGCGCAGTTTGGTTACCTCTTTGTAGACTCGCTCCACCAAGTCGACCCGTTCCAGGAGTTCCGCTTCGGCATTGTCGGTGCGGTAGCCGGCGGCGTCGAACTCTTGCTGCACCAACTCGGCGAGTGCTGGCGGGTGAGTGACCGGGGACACTCCATTGAACATGTGGTCCAGGTTGGGGATGACGGCACCATTGATCTCTTCCGGTGGGGCGGTGATCAACCAGTTCAGGACCAAAGAGGAGAGACCGCTCGCGTCGGCGATATTCCAGAGCGCCGCGGCGTTGCGCGATGTGGATGGCACCATGATTGTGCGGCCATCCTTGGTTGGCTCCGTCCATCCAAGCACACCATGTTTCTCTGCGGTCACCCCGGTAACCAGCGTAGTCCAGACGATCGGAGAGAGGCGCTTGCCGTGAGTAATCAAATGCCCCCATGTTCCATTTTCGCGGAGTTTAGCGATATTGGGCAGGTGTCCTGCCGCGATCATTTCATCGATGATCTTCCAGTAGGCCGCATCTACGCAGACCAGGGCCAGGCCACGATCCGGTAGCGGTTGCAGCGAAGCATTCGGCTTTAGTTCCGGCTTTGCGCTGCTAAGCGCCATTCCCGTGCTCACTACCCAGATGATGGTGATCAATGCTTGGGCGGCGAAAAGCATGCGCCCGGGGCGCTTTCTGTCTTCCAGCCAGCGCAATGCGCCCAGGCGCCAAAGAAGTGCCGGAAGAGCGAGGAGCACGACGGTTAATGCCGCGGCTTGCGCGACTGCCTTTGTCACCAGAACCAAACGCATGGGATCGGTGGCGCCGATCAGCGGGGGAAGCCGAAGATTGGAGCGCACGGCCAATTCACCGGTGAGAACCAGCAGCGAAACCAGCACCAACGGCAGCCACACCCTGAGCCCGACTTTGCGCCGCCAGGGCAGAAGCGAAAGTGCAATGGCCTCGCTCAGGAGTACCATCAGGTTGCCGTAGACCAGGAGACTGGCGAGCAACTGCAGGAGAAAATGGCCACTGCCCGCGGTGAGCGGTTCACTCCAATGAAACGCGCCGATCAGGACGTAGACGGCGGCAATCAGGAACACCACGAGGATGCGGAAAAGGGCGGCTGGTGACATAGGTGGGCTGTTCAAAGATTTAAGGGGTGGGCGCGAACGCCGGCACGCTCCGAGCACAAGCGTCGCGCAGTTTTTCGCCGCGACCCGGTTTCCGGACACTGGTCGTGAGTGACCGGGAAAAGGGTTACGACAAGAATGGATTCAAGGCAGTTTACCAGTATCTACGGCAGAGCATTCGGGGGGATTCACTCCGCCCCGGGAGACCGTCTCTGCGAAGTGGGCGTGGTCGCGCCACGATCTTAGAACTCGTACATCATGAACTGCTTTCCGAACCCAGCATAGCTGTCGGGTGCTCCCTGCCAACAGTAGATGTGGCCGGCCGCGAATCCGATGCGATTGCCGTTGTAGTCACCCACCGGATAGATCAACTCCGCGAGTGGCTCCCAGGTATCACCCGAGATCGAATAGCGATGGAAGAGATAACCGGGAACTTCACGGACGCTGTTGCCGCTCAAGGCGTAAATATAGTCGGCGTCGCCTGGTCGCCAGGACCCCACCCACAGAAGTGAAGCGCCGTCACCTACGCCGTCCGGGTCCGGGATGTCAGCGAGACGGGTCCAGAAATCTCCCGGAATGTCATAACTCCAGAAGTCCTGGTGGGGAGTTGTTTCCTGATACTCCCCGGTTAGCGCATAGAGCTTGGAACCGCCGGTCCATACCAGGGAAGCTCCGTCGTCGAGTGTCACCGGCGGGAGAGCCAAACTGGCGTCCCATAGCTGTGCCATCGGATCATAGCGGGCGAATGTATTCGTGTGAACATTGCTGCCCAGTAGGGCGTAAAGCCGGAAGTCGTACGGGCTCCACGCCAGCGCATCTCCAGCACCCTGGGGGCCGGGTGTGTCCGCCAGCCGCGTCCATTGCCCCGTGTCGATGTCGTAGCCATAGAAAAACCGGCGGTCGTCGTCGCTGTAGCGCGCGCCCGCTACGGCATAAAGATGGTGGTTGCCATCCCATTCAAGAGCCGTACCGTTGCGGAAAGTGCCGTTCTCTAGTCCAGCCGTGCTCAGTGCGGTCCAACCGTCCCCGATCGCAGGCTCATAACGCCAGAAGTAGATCGAGGAGGTCGCATACTTGGTCCGCAAGCAGTAGATCGCGCTGCCGGTGCCGGCCAGGGCTTCGCCATAGCCACCGGCTTTTTCTGTTGGTGCCCGCTCCAGCCAGTCATTCGATGTGTAGGGAACCTGGAGTGCTCGTGGATTGTGGATCGAGGCACCGTGTGGTGGCGTGGAGGCGCGCCACCCGGCTGCGCTGCCGGGAGTGGAAAGAAGGAACGGCAAGAACAGATAGAACAGCCGGAATGATGCTTGGCTGCAACGACTCAAGCGCATTGGGGATCTCCGAAAGATTGGGTCACGAGCTTGTTTGTGCGACAGGCTCCTGGTGCGTGGGGCCGGGTCGACTGAGGAGCCACTGGGCAGTAGATCCGCATCCATCCTAACTCGAAACCCCGTCGCGCAGTCGACCGATACGAGTTTTCCCGTGTTTTATCGGGGGCAGTCAGAAAGCAGTGGCCACCGGCCACGGTGAAAACTTCAGTGGATTCCACGCCAACCGATCTCCGATAGAGGTGGCGGTGTTCGGCCGAGGTCACCGACGATGCCGCACGAACCGTGTGTTTGACCCCCAGGCCCGAGTCTCTCTTCTCTCCACGCACCGTCCGGTGCCACGGAGGAGAACCGCAGAGGCCGAGGCAGAAGAAAGTAGCTGATGCTCCGTTATCATCTGTGGGCGGCGGGCGAAAAGGCCCTGGAGATGATCCCCGGTGGGGATTACATCTATAACGCTGCCGGGCGTATCGCCGCAGCTCGCTCGGGTGGTCGCTATGCCGCCTACAAATCCTCGTTTCCCATGACGCGCAAGGGTCGTGAACTGATTCCCCCCGGCGGAGAGGTGGTCGAAGTCGGCACTGGATGGTTCCACCATGATGCCATTCTGCTGTGGTTGATCGGAGAGTATCGAATCCACCTTTTTGACGTCGTTGACAAAGCGCGGCTCTCCTACATCAAGAAGTACTTGAGAGTCTTGCGTGAGGACATGGACCGCTTGGTGGATGAACTGGGGATCGAACGCCGAGAGGCTCTGGCGCGGATCGACACTCTGCTCCAGGTGGAGCGGCGGGAGGATCTTTATCGGCAGTGTGGTTTTGTTCCATGCATTACCCAGCAGGTGGACACTCCCTTTCTGCCGGAGCAGTCGATCGATTTCATGATCTCTTACTGCGTGCTGGGGCACATCCGGCCGCACATCCTGGTGCCGGAACTCATTGCGCTTCGCAGGATGCTCAAGCCCGATGGATATTTTTGCACGCTAATCGGTCACGACGACCATTGGGCATTTCACGATCCGCGGGCCAATCAATTCAACTTCTATCGCTATTCCGATCGAACCTACAGCAAGTTTTTCGAAACCCGCTTCGAATATCACAACCGCATGGTGAAGAGGGAGTGGGACGAGCTTTTTGCCCGTGTCGGCTTCGATATCGTCGAGTATCACGGGCGGCGGACCGAGCGCAGTCTGGCGGAAATCAGGCGCCTGCCACACCTCGACAAGCGCTTCGCGACGCTGCCGGAGGAGGAACTGGCTGTATTCCACAGCTACTATCTTCTGCGACCCAAGTCTTCCTGAAGATTGCTGCGAGGGCGGAAGAATGATCCGGTGTGAGCCGCCGCAAATATGCTATAAAAGGCTATTTATACGAGATATTCCGAAATTCCTTTTCCACCAGAAAGGGTCCGCGTTGCTCGGCGCTTCCGTCGTGCTTCGGGACTGGAAACAGGCATGATCTCCAGTGCTGCTGAATACGCACTTCGCGCCGTTGTCTGTTTGGCTGATCGTGCAGCGGGAAAGCCAATGACCGCGCAGGAGATTGCCAGGATCACCCAGTCACCGCCCGGCTACATGGCAAAGATCCTGCAGGGCTTGGGACGCGCCAGCGTGGTCACGAGCCAACGCGGGCCTACGGGCGGGTTTCGCCTGAATCACGAGCTGGATGCGATTTCGGTGCTCGATGTCATCAATGCTGTGGATCCTTTGCCGCGGATTCACAAGTGTCCGCTGGGGCTTGAAGCCCACAAAGACCAACTGTGCAGTTTGCACAGCCGGATCGACCACGCCTTATTGGAAGTTGAGCGCTCTTTCGGTGACACAACGATCGGCGACCTGCTGCGTGATCCCGGCGCGTCCTATCCGCTGGGCGGTGTCATCCGCCGGAATGGCTCCGACCCCGATGTCGATGTTGACCTCGCGCCATGATCCCGGGAGCCGGTCGTCTCACCCGCATGACCTCGCAAACGATCACGCTCCTGAATCGCATCAATGCCCATTTCTATGACCTGGCGCACCAGGAGTTCAGTGCCTCCCGCAATGCCGCGTGGGAGGGGTGGCGGCGGCTTCTGGATGAGCTTCTGTCGTTGCACATGGCTGTGCCAGAGCCGTTTCGTGTCCTTGATGCGGGCTGCGGCAACGCCCGTTTTGCCCGGTTTCTCGATTCACAGGCAGGCTTCCCGGTCGCCTATACGGGCGTGGACGCGAGCCGGCCTCTGCTCGCCGCGGCCGCTTCCATGAACCCGCCGCGCACTGCCCGCGGCACCCGGCGCTTTATTCCATGGGACATGGTTGCCGAGCCGATGCCTTTGGTTCTACGGCACAGCTCTTTCGATCTGGTGGTCCTCTTCGGCGTGATGCACCACATCCCGTCCAAGGCCAATCGGGTGCGCCTGCTGACAGAGTTGGCATCCACTTTGATTCCGGAGCGTGGCCTGCTGGCGGTCACCTTCTGGCGATTCGCCGGTAACCCCCGCTTTCAGCGCAGAATGGCGGCGTGGGATGAGATCGACTTTCTGCCGGCCCCGATTGATCCGGCCGACCTCGAGCCGGATGACTACCTGCTCCGCTGGGGAGCGGCTGAAGAAAAGCGGTTTCGCTACTGCCATCATGTGGGTCCGATCGAAGAGGCGGAACTCCTGCAGCGAGCGGACCTGGTTCCGCTGTGTGAATTCCAGGCGGATGGCAAGGATGGCCGCAGCAACCACTATGTTGTGGCACGGGTCCGCTGAGTCGAGGGGAGGGGCTCCGGCTTGTTCGCCTCTGGTGCAACCATGGCAAGAACCGCACATGTCTGGTGAATTCTTGACCATCTTCCCGCTTCCGCCGGTGTGCTCCGGCAGCCCATTCATTCTCTTTGCGATGTCACATCGACGCCTTGCGAGCCACTGAGGTTCTTACTTTCGATCTCTCACTAGACCAAGAATCCGGCTGATGCCGTCTGTGCGGCATGTCCCTTGCTTGCCGAGTTCCGGCAGTAGCACGGGTTGCTCGCCGCGCCTTCCACCAGTGCGATGGCTCCGGCTGGGCTGCCCGCATCGGCTCCGGAATCAGGAGAGAACCCCGGGGGAGGAGGAGCTTCCATGTCGCGACCACTCACTTTCATGCCTGCCTCGATGAGAATCGCGGTGCTATGCGTCGCGCTTCCCGCTTTCTCGGCGGCGAATGCGCAGATGGCGGGAACCATACAGCAGGCCGAGATGGCCGCGATTCATGCCGCTTTTGTCGCCGACCCGGCTCTCGCCACCTGGGTGCCGGAACTGAACCCGATTGCTCTGCGCGCTCCGGACGAGCGCGCTCGCATGGCTTCCGGGGTGCTGGTCGAGGATCCGATTCAGGCCTTGCCCCGTCGTCCGGGTGTTGCTTCGCTGCCCGACTATTTTTCCTGGCATGAGCATCCCGACGGTGACTATCTAACGCCAATTCGCGACCAAGGAGCTTGCGGAAGCTGTGTTGCTTTTGCCGTGACCGGTGCTTTGGAAGGCGGGCTCAACATCGCGGCCGGCGACCCCGACTGGGATCTTGATCTCTCCGAGCAACATATCTTTTCTTGCGGTGGCGGAAAATGTAGCCAGGGCTGGTACGTCTCTTCCGCGCTCAGTTATGTTCGTGACTGGGGCGAACCCGCTGAGAGCTGCAATGCGTACATCGCCGGCTACCACGGCGATCAAGACTGCTCCATGAGTTGCGCGGATTGGGAAGACAAGGCTGTGCAGATTGCGGGCTGGGACTTTGTCACCAACGATGTTGAGGCGATCCAGTCCTACCTCATTGAGGGTCCATTGGTCACCACCATGGACATCTACCGCGATTTTTACTATTACCGCAGCGGTGTCTATCGCCACGTGTCGAATATGCGTGACGGGCGCCACGCGGTCGTGCTGGTCGG
>JALXCG010000058.1 GCA_026991065.1 Gemmatimonadota bacterium
CGGGGGCTGGGGGTGAAGCCGTTTGTGGAGGGGATGGAGATTCTCTATTTTGTCGGCTGCTATTTCAGTTATGACCCGCGCATTCAGAAGGTCGCGCGGGCCAGCGCGAGGATTCTGCAGGCGGCGGGGGTCGATTTCGGCATTCTGGGGGCGGCGGAGAGCTGCTGCGGCGAGAGCATCCGCAAGACCGGCAATGAGGAACTTTTCAAGAGCCTGGCCCGGAGCAACATTCGGGCGTTTATCGATGGCGGGGTGAAGCGAATTCTGGTGTCGTCGCCGCACTGTTACCACACTTTCAAGAATGAGTATCCAGAGTTCATGGTGCACTTCGAGGTGGTGCACATGGCGGAATATCTGCGCGAATTGGTGGCGGCGGGACGGCTGCGGATTCCGGGCGAGGTGGCAAAACGGATCACCTATCACGATCCCTGCTATCTGGGGCGCCACAACGGGGTCTACGACGCTCCTCGGGAACTCCTGGCCGCGGTGCGCGGGGTGGAGCTGGTGGAGATGGCGGACCATCACCAGCAGAGTCTCTGCTGTGGCGGCGGGGGCGGCCGGATCTGGGCGGATACTCCCAAGGGGGAGCGCTTCGCCGATTTGCGGCTGGCGCAGGCGCGGGAGGTGGGGGCGGATATGCTGGTGACGGCGTGCCCCTACTGCATCAGCAACTTCGAGGAGAGTCGGCTGGCGCTGGAGGAGGGCGACGCGCTGGAGGTGAAAGAGATCACCGAGGTGATCGCGGCAGCACTGGCGGATGAGGAGGGGGCGGCATGAGCGGCGCGGGCGGCAATGGTGCGGAAGGAATCGGCGCGGGCGGTGGCGGTTTTGCCGATGTGATGGTGGTCGGCGGTGGGATCAGCGGCATTCAGGCGGCGCTCGATCTGGCAACCGCCGGGTTTCGGGTCTACCTGATCGAGCAGGCTCCCACCATCGGTGGGAAGATGGCGCAGCTGGACAAGACCTTTCCCACCAACGACTGCTCGATGTGCATCGAATCGCCGAAGTTCATCGAGTGCGATCGCCACCCCAATATCGAGATTCTTACCTATACCGAGGTGGAGAGTGTCGCCGGGGAAGCGGGGGAGTTCGAGGTCACGCTCAAGCGCAAGCCGCGCTATGTGCAGGAGGACCTCTGCACCGGCTGCACCACTTGCGTGGAATACTGCCCGGTGCAGATCCCCGATCCTTTCAACCAGGAGCTGGGCGACAACAAGGCGATCCACATCTATTTCTCGCAGGCGGTGCCGCTGGTTCCCTATATCGATGAGAACTGTAGCTTCCTGCGGGATGAGAAGTGTTATATCTGTGTCGGCGTGTGTCAGAACCACGCCATCGACCTGCATCAGAAGCCGCGCCGCGAAGTGGTGAAGGTGGGCGCGATTGTGCTCGCTCCGGGAATGGAGGTTTTTGATCCGGGAGTGCGCGGCGACTACGGTTATGGCAGCATCGAGAATGTCGTCACCAGTCTCGACTACGAGCGCTTGCTCTGCTCCACCGGGCCCCACGACGGTGAGATCCTCCGCCCCTCCGACCACAAGCACCCGCACAAGATCGCCTGGATCCACTGTGTCGGCTCGCGGCAGGTGACTGCCGGCGGCAACAGCTACTGTTCCGCAGTCTGCTGCTCCTATGTGCAGAAGCAGGTGATTCTGACCAAGGACCACGATGCCGAGGCGGAGGCGGTGATTTTTCACAATGACATTCGCTCCTACGGCAAGGATTTTGAGCGCTTCTACCAGCGCGCCGCCAATCTGCCGGGGGTGCGTTTCGTGCGCAGCTATGTCGCCATCGGCCGCGAGCTTCCGGAAAGCAAGAATGTCACCATCCGCTATGCCACGGATGATGCCGGGGTGCAGGAGGAGGAGTTTGATCTGGTGGTGCTGGGGGTGGGGCTCAACCCACCCGCGGGCGCGGCGCGACTTGCCGAGTGTTTCGGCATCGAACTGGATGCCCACGGCTTCTGCAAGACGCTCGCGACCAATCCGATCGCGACCACCCGGCCGGGCATCTTTGTCAGCGGCGCCTTTCGGGGACCGGTGGACATTCCCGAGTCGGTGATGACCGCCAGCGGGGCCGCGGCGCTGAGCGGGGCGATGCTCAGTTACCGGCGCGGCAGGTTGGCCAAGGAGCGAGTCTACCCCGAAGAGCGGGATGTTTCGGAGGAGGAGGTTCGCACCGGCGTTTTTGTCTGCCACTGCGGCGCCAACATCGGGCGCGTGGTGGATATTCCGTCGGTGGTGGAATACGCCGCCGGCCTGGACAATGTCGCGCATGTGGAGGAGGGGCTGTTTATCTGTTCCACCGATGCCGCCGAACAGATCTCGAAGACAATTCGGGAAAAGAAGCTCAATCGCGTCTGTGTTGCTGCCTGCACGCCCAAGACCCATGAGCCGCTCTTTCGCGACACTCTGCGTGAGGGGGGGATCAATCAGTATTTCTTCGACATGGCGAACATCCGCGAGCACTGCTCCTGGGTCCACTCCAAGCAAAAAGAGGAGGCCACGGCAAAGGCCAAGGACATTGTTCGCATGTCGGTGGCGCGGGCGGCGAAGCTGGAGCCGCTGCAGGAGTTCGACCTGCCGGTGAACAAGGCGGCGCTGGTGG
>JALXCG010000059.1 GCA_026991065.1 Gemmatimonadota bacterium
GCCGAAACCTTCATCATCCAGCCCTGAGCCCGGCCCCTCGCCGGCGGAGGGCGGTGCTGGGGGAGCGCCGCGTTTCCGCCGGCGAGGGGCCGGGCTCAGGGCTGGATGATGAAGGTTTCGGCTTCGGTGCCCTGGCCGCGGCCGCTCCCATCCGGGGCATCCACCGCGGTTTGCAGCGCGACATATCTTCCTGCGCTCCCCGGTGGAAGCGGCAGGATCACAGTGGCGGTCCCGGTGGAGTCGGTGCTGCCGGCGGCGACCGGTGTTTCGGCGTAGAGGCGGGCGGCATCGAGCAGAACCGTTCCATAGCGCGGATGGAGGATCCCGGGGTCCGCGGCCAGGGGATAGGAGCCGGTGTCAGCGGCCGCGTAGACACTGAAAGGAGCATTGGCGGGACCGTTTACCGTTAACTCCAGGGCTTCGCCCTGCTGGTAGCTGCCGCTTAGGCTGGAGGAGACTTCGGTATACTCGTAGCAACCGATATCGGCGGTCACACTGCCGTTCCAGGCGCCGTCGAGGATGCTCGGGACGCCGTCCAGATCGGTGGCGTGTTCCACCATCGTGTTGGAACCGGCGTCGATGCAGGGAGAGGCGCTGGAGAGGTGATAGTCGCCGTTGGCGGCGTCGACAAAGAGCGGATCGTCGTGCAGGTTGCCGTAGCCGGGCGAGATGCCGCTCCAGGCGCAGCAGTTCATGTACTGGCCGTAGGCCAGACCGGACATGTCCAGATCGCTGTTGGCCGAGAAGATGCAATTGGCGACGTAGAGCGGAGTGTCGCTGGCAAGCGCGGTCCAGATTCCGTTCCCGCCGTTGCCCACAACTGTGTTGTTGTAGATCTTGGGCGGGGTGGGGGTGGTGCTGGCGTTGAGCCGGATGCCGTCGCCGCTGTTTTGGGCGACGAGATTGTACATGTAGGAGGAGCTGTTGCAGGTGTCGTCCCGGATCCCGGGTCCCGTATTGGTCAGCATGGTGTTCTCGAATGCCATGGCGCCGCTCGAGCCCACATAGAGTCCGCCCGAGGCGTTGGCGGTGAGCGTGTTGTTCACGACCTCCGCATTCGGCGAAGTGATGTGTATTCCCCAATCTCCGTTGGAGTAGCAGTTGTTATTGTAAAGAACTGCGTTAGATCCAAAGGAAACCTGGATGCCCGATCCGCGGTTCAAGTATGTGGTGTTGTTGCGGAGGATTGCGTCATCGGATCCCAGAGACAAGATGATGCCCACTCCACCGTTCGAGTACACGGTGTTGTTTTCAATAAGGGCGCGATCGGAATTTTTAAGGTGTATTCCATCTGCGAGGCCAGGACCCGACTCGCTGCACAGATTGCCGGACAAAATCGCGTCGTTGGAGTCTTGGAGGTATATGCTAACGCCATCACTACCAGTGCAGGTGTTGTTTGTGAAGACGACGCCATCTGTGTTCCAGATTCCGAATGCATGCTGGCCGGAATTGAGCAGGAGGTTCCCTTCGATTCTCGAGAGCGGATCCCAAAGGCCACAGTTCCGGATTACCAAGCCGCTATTATGACAACATGGGTAGCTGACTGTATTGTTCATACACTCCACACGGCCGTTGAAAGTATAGAAGGAAATCCCTTCGCGCCACGTAATGGAGCTTGATGAAATATCATTCCTGCTCACCTCGATCGAACCCTGGGTCAGGGTGCCGGTGATGTAGATCCCATCCGATATCCCGCTGGACAGTTCGTTGTCTTCGATCGTGGCGGCGCTGGAGCAGTTGGTCACCTCGAAGCGGATCTGCTTGACCCCGCTGGATCGCAGGATGTTGCTGCGAATGAGATGGCCAACCGTGGCACCGCTGCCGACTATGCGGATCGCTTCGCTGGTCATGTTTTCGATGGTGCAATACTGAATGGTCGGCGCGTGCGTTTTGCCATCCGGCTCCGAGACGATGCCGCCCGCGCCGTTGCGGAGGATCAGGTCGTAGCGGTGGTAGGGATCTTTGATCCCCTGGATCAGACTGCTCTGGAAATTGTTGTCGGCGCTGAGTTCGATGATGTTCTGATCGCTGCCACTGGCGTCCACAATCCAATCGGTTCCGCTGCCCCCGCTGTTGTCGGCGACGATGCTCATGTTCTTGTAAAGCAGCCAGGGAAAGGAGTCGCCATTGTCCACGCCGTAGGAGACGCCGTTGGTGCCGTAGAGATGGATCGTGGAGTTTGCGGGAAGGGGCGAGTGCGGCCCGGTAAGAGCGAAGTTGACCGTCTTCCACGGAGCGTTGGCGCTGCCGTCGTTCCGGTTGTCGCCGTTCTGGGCATCGATGTAATAGTCCTGGGCGAGTGCCCCGGTGGTGGTCAGAAAAAGCACCCCCAGCAGGAGCACTTTTGCCCCACCCATTGCAATGGAATGTTTGCAACCATGCACGCGTCACCTCCTTGGCCTGTACCCGGGCCTACGTGTGGAGAGCCGGTGATTGGGCGGCTCCCTGCATTGATACTCGCTTGTAAGATATAGCAGATCCAGAGGAGGCGCGCAAGGGACCGCAGGCGGCCGTAGTTCCCTGCCCGGTTTGGCAACCTGTTTCAGTGCTGCGGTTTTGGCTTTTGCCGGCCGGTACTGCAGAGGGGGCGGGATGGTGGGGCG
>JALXCG010000060.1 GCA_026991065.1 Gemmatimonadota bacterium
ATCTATGGCAAGGAGTTCACCTATCGCGATGATCTGACGCCGGCGGAGATGGCGGCGGCGGTGATGCGCAATTACGATCCCGATTTTCAGCAGATCGCCCAGGCTGGCGACATCTTGGTGGGAGGCTACAATTTCGGCACCGGTTCATCGCGCGAGCAGGCGGCGACCGCGCTGGCGCATCGGGGGATTGCGCTGGTGATCGCCGGCAGTCTGTCGCAGACCTATCAGCGCAATGCGCTGAACAATGGCTTTATCACCCTGGCGAGCCCGGAACTGGTGGATGCCCTGCGCGCGGAGCAGGCGGCGGGGCGGTTGCCGCAGGATGGGTTGACCCTACCCCTGGAGGGGAGCGCGGAGGTCGATTTTGCCGCCGGCGCGATCCGCTGGGGCGGACGCGTGTTCGCCTTTGCGCCGCTTTCGGCGGTGGCGCAGGAGCTGATTGTTGCCGGTGGGGCGGAGGCGCTGGTGCGACGCAAGCTCGGCCGGTGAGACCGGGGGGCGCATCCGGCTGATGCGTCGCAGGGTGCCGCTGCCCGCGCGACGCGGTCGGAGAGACGCGGAAAAGTAGCCATGGCGGCGACGGTGCGGGTAGGATCCACGGTTAATCCTTACGAAACGATCCCTTTCCGGACGGTCCGCTGTGATGGTCCGGGCATTGAACCGAAGGCGACGCGCGCGGTTTTGCGTTCGCCGGCGGAGGAAAGATGGCTCACTACAAGATCGCTTGGCTGCCCGGCGACGGCATTGGTAACGACGTGATGCAGGCGGCGCGCATTGTGCTCGACGCGTTGCAACTCGATGCGGAATACCCCCACGGTGACATCGGCTGGGAGTTCTGGAAGCGGGAGGGGGATCCGTTGCCGGAGCGCACCCTTGAACTGCTGCGCAACACCGACTGTGCTCTATTCGGCGCGATCACGTCGATGCCCAAGGAGGAGGCGGCGGCGGAGTTGGTGCCGGAACTGCAGGGCAAGGGGCTGGTCTACTCCAGCCCGATTGTGCGACTGCGACAGGAGTTCAATCTACACACCAACCTGCGGCCCTGCCGGGCGTTCGAGGGCAATCCGCTGAATCTGCGCGACGATGTGGATCTGGTGGTTTTCCGGGAGAACACTGAGGGGCTCTATGTCGGGATCGAGTTCAATCCGCTGCCGCAAGAGGTGCGGGATGTGCTGGTGAAGCATCACCCGAAGATGAAACGTTTTGCGGATCTGCCGCTGGAGGATATTGCGCTGTCGACGCGGATCATTACCCGCGGTGGGGCCCGCAACATCGTTACGCAGGCGTTTGAGTTCGCCAAGAAGCACGGCTACAAGACGGTGACCGTGATCGAGAAGCCGAATGTGCTGCGCGAGACTTCCGGGCTGATGGTGCGCACGGCTCGCGAGGTGGCCCAGGGGTATCCCGGGATCGAGTTGTGGGAGACCAACATTGACGCCATGTGCATGTGGCTGGTTAAGAATCCGCAGCAGTATGGTGTGTTGGTGGCGAGCAACATGTTCGGCGATGTGATCTCTGACCTCTGCGCGCAGTTGGTCGGTGGGTTGGGCTTTGCCGCCAGCGGTAACATCGGCGATGAGTATGCGGTGTTCGAGCCGACCCACGGATCGGCGCCGAAATATGCCGGGCAAAACAAGGTGAATCCCATGGCCATGCTGCTGACGACCAAGCTGATGCTCGATTGGCTCGGCGAAGCGGATCGGGCGCAGCGTTTGGAGAGCGCAATCGCCGCGGTGATCCGGGGTCGGGAGGCGCTGACCTATGACATGGGCGGCAACGCCACGACCACCGAGGTGGCCGAAGCGGTGGTGCGTCACCTGTAGGTTGCCGGTTTGCATGGTTTGTGCGGGCCGGTGCCCGCGGTTCGCCGGAGGCTGCCGGGTTGTGGTGGCCGCCGGTGGGGCGGGGCGTCGGCCTGGAGCGCGGCGGGAGAGAGAACTTGCTGTCGATTCAATTTGTGAATCTGTTTTTCTCCTTCTTGGTCCTATTCTATCTTCTGCCGTCTGGCTTGGCTCTTTTTCGCAAGCACCCGGCGGTGGTCCGCATTGCGGCGGTGAATCTGCTGTTGGGGTGGACTTTCATTGGCTGGGGCGTGGCCCTGGTTTGGGCTTGGGTGTTGCCGGCCGAGATTCGGGCCCGGCGGCGGGCGCGGTCGACGCCGCCACATCGACTCTAATGTTCTGACAGAGCGGAGGTTGCTTGCGTGGCAGCGCACAATCAGTTGTTTCGAATTCGCGGGCGGCGGGTGGTTGACGGTGAAACCGAGGAGCGGGTCTTCCTGTTTCGGGAGTTCGGCGCCAAGGTGTTGATGCGCCGGCTGAATGAGCGATTCCCGGAATGGGAGTTCGATGAACCGGAGTCGGTGGAGCGGATCGAACCGCCGAAGAATGAACCGCAGCGGATCGATACGTTGACCGGGCTCAAGCGCGGGGCGCCCGGGGGGGCGAGGAGACCCGATGGCCCAGGAAGCGGATTCCGGAGGTCCGGCGGCGGCAGCGCCGGCGCCCGTGGAGCGCATCCGCGTGCGGATCCGCGTCGGCGATGACCGGATGGCCGCCAGCGACGATCCCCTGTTCCTCGGGCTGCGGGGACCCGGGG
>JALXCG010000061.1 GCA_026991065.1 Gemmatimonadota bacterium
AGGTAGGCACGCTTCCAGGCATCGTAAAGCGCCGCCACATCCGCATCCATGACGGCGCGCCCATACCGGTTGGGCAGAATACTCCCCGCCGTGTAAACCACATGCTGCGGAAACGGCCGCCTCGGCACCCGCCCCAGGGCGCTTCGCGGCGCCAACTGCGCGCCGAGCGCGGCGCCCGTCGTCAGGACGAGCGCCGCGCAACTCAAAAAATCACCGAAACGCAAACCACACTACTCCGTGGCTTCGACAATCCGGTCCAGCAGAGCCGCGCCCGCGTTGGCCCGCAAACCGCCGATCTCGAAGCTCTGCCCGATCGTGATGTAGCTCGGATCGCTGTGATTCAGCACGCCGACGATCGCGCCGGTATTCGCGTTCTGCCAGATCGCCTGCGCTCCCGCGTCGGCGGACAGGCGATCGACATAGGCGTTCTCGCCACGGTAGGCGAAGGACATCCCGTCGGTCGGCGTCCCGCTCATTCCATCCACGCGAATCAGATCGCCGGTTCCATCAGCGAGACCGGTGATCTTGAAGAAATCACGCACATCCGTATATGGATCAAAGGCCCAGAAATCACCGCCTTCGATGTAGAGCAAACGCCCGCCGCCGGCCTGCAGGTAAGCAACCAGCGCCTGATCTTCGGCTCCACCCGGAGTGATCTGATAGTTGTCGTTATACATGCCGAGGCAAACGAACACCTTCTCGAACTGGGTCAGGTCGCCATACGCATCGATCTGGTTGGAGACCAGAACATCCTCGCCGCGGGTTTCGAAATAGTTGCGAATGAAATCGCCGCTGATCGGCGTGGGATCGGGATCCCAGACAAAGATCGTCGGGAAAGAGTTGAGCGAAGCATCGAGCGTGGTCACCTGATTGCCGGTGATCAGGACATCGTTGAAGACTTGACCTTCGTAGCCACTGGCGCTGAAAGCGATGTCGTAGGAAGCCCCGCCGGGGATCGCGATCGAATAGGTGCCGTCGCCCGCCGTGTAGACCGGCGCCAGGGGCGTCCCAAGCACCTCCACCTTGACGCCGCCGATCGGATCTCCGGTCTCCGCCGCGGTCACCGTGCCGGCCAGCGTCCCCTCCACCGCCATGATCAGGTCGAAGTTGACCTCGACAAAGGTCTGCTCCGGAATGTTGACAGTGGTCTCGGCATCTTCGTAGCCGTAGGAACTCGCGCGCACAGTGTAATTCTGCCCGGGAATCAACCCCAGACGATAGCTGCCATCACTCTCGGTCGTGGTTCCCTGGCCGGACACAACCTCTTGAACAACCGCGCCATCCAGCGGGGCACCCTCGCCGAGCACCACACCGAAGATGCCACCCATCTCGTTCAACACCTTCTGCGCGGCCGCGGCCACATCGATCCGGCCCCAGCCAAAGGTGTTGTCCTCACCTGCGGGTCCCAAATCCACCGCGGTCTCCATCAGAATCTGCTTGGCCCGCTCCGGCATGATATCGGGATTCACATCATTCAGCAGCGCAATCGCCCCCGCCACGTGCGGTGCCGCCATCGAAGTCCCGGAAAGATTGGTGTAGCCACCTCCCGGGTAAGCAGACCGCACATTCTCGCCCCGCGCGCAGACCTCCGGCTTGATCGTCACATTGTCGCACCCGGAGGGGCCGCGGCTGGAGAACGAGGCGATCGAAGTCGACCCCGGCTGCAGCGCTCCCACCGAAAACGCATTCACATCGGTCGTAATCCGGTCCGCCGGCGTGCGCAACGTTTTCGACCCCGAGCCTTCATTGCCGGCGGCGAACACCACCGCCACGCCGGCCGCCTCGGCGCCATCCATCGATGCCCAGAAAACATCATTGCAATAGGGAACGCCGTGATAGATCGGGCTGAACCCCCAGGAATTGGAAGAAACCACCGGCACATCATCCACCGTGGCCGGATCACCATCCGGATCCGCCGTCCACTGGAATGCCAGAATCGCGTCCGACTCGGTTCGGTCCAGGCTGACACGGTCGATCACCGCCGCCGAGATCCAGGTTGCGTTGAAGGCAACACCGATCGTGTCGCCGGGCGTCATTCCGCAGATCGTCCCCATCGTATGGGTGCCGTGGTAGGCCGAGTCCTGCGGGAAGGTCCAGTGGGTCACCGGATCAAAAAACGCCTCTTCCGGCGTTACCCCCGGCTCCAGACCGCGCCAGCGCGCCGCGAATGCCGGATGATTCCCATCCACGCCCGTATCCAGATGCGAAACCAGCACCCCTTCGCCGGTGTAGCCCGCGGCCCAGACCGGCGGCGCGTTGATCTCGCGCAAGCCGGACTCCGACCCCATCGCGCTCACATCCTTGGCCGGCGCCTGCTCCACCGGCTCCACCAACTCGAGCGGTGTATCGTAGCTGATCTCCCGCACGCCCGGCAGCATGGCGATCTCATTGATCACCTCCGGCAGCGCCGTCACCGCGACCGCATTGGCGATCCAGAACGGTTGATAAGACTCCACCGTTCCCTCGCTCTGGCGCCGGTGCAGCAGCGCCCGGATCTGCCCCTGGGCGCGATCGGCCCGCTTCTGCATCGCCCGCACCGCCAGCTCGTGCCGCGTGCGACGATCCATCACCACGCCGTTTTCGGTAAAACTGGC
>JALXCG010000062.1 GCA_026991065.1 Gemmatimonadota bacterium
TTGCCGCGCCATGCCTGATTCCACCGCCCCCGTCCCCACCCTGCGGCTCAAAGTCCGCGGCTACCACTGCGATTTCTACGGCCATGTCAACAACGCCCGCTATCTCGAATTCCTCGAGGAGGCGCGCTGGGCGCTCTTCGAGGAGCAGATCGACCTGAACGCCTGGAAGGCCAACAACATCGGCCTGGTGGTCGCCGCCATCACCATCAACTACCGTCGTCCCGCCGTGCTCAACGCCGAACTCGAGATCCGCTCCGGCCTGCACTCACTCGGCCGCCAAAGCGGCGTGATCCATCAGGAGGTGACCGATGTCGCCGACGGCACCCTGATCGCCGCCGCCGATGTTACCTTCGTCCTGATCGACCTCGCCACGGGTCGGCCGCGCGTCATCACGGACGAGACGCGCAAGCTCCTGCGGCGCGCCCTTCCCACCTTCTAACCCGCAAAACTCCCCATGTCCCAGACCATTCGCATCTATGTCACCGGCGGCACCTTCGACAAGGTCTACAACGAACACACCGGCCAGCTCTATTTCCGCGACACCCACCTGCGCGAGATGCTGAATCTCGGTCGCTGCCGCCTCGACCTCCAGGTGCGCACCCTGATGATGGTCGACAGCCTCGGCATGACCGACGACGACCGCGAGCTGATCCACCGCCAGTGCCACAACTGCTCGGTCAACCGCATCGTCATCACCCACGGCACCGACACCATGGCCGCCACCGCCCGCTACCTCGGCGAGCGCCCGATCGCCGACAAAACCATCGTGCTCACCGGCGCCATGATCCCCTACGCCTTCGGCAGTTCCGACGGCCTCTTCAACCTCGGCGCCGCCCTCGCCTTCGCCCAAACCCTTCCGCCCGGCGTCTACGTGGCGATGAACGGCCGCTATTTTCACTGGGACAACGTGCGCAAAAACCGCGCCGCGGGCGAGTTCGAAGAGCTGACCTGATCGCGGCCGAACTGTCACGACATCTTTTTCGGGGGAAGTGCACCTCTGCCGCCCTCCACGCGCCCCGGCTTTCGCCCCCGGAGCAGAGCGCCGCATCGCCCCGCCGGGATCCCGCCGAACGGGGTGACCTTGGAGCGGAACCGGTTTCGGCTCCAGCGCGCCTTTCACCCCCGCTTCCGTGGCGCGACAACCCCGCGGCGTCCCCGTCCGGAGCGGCCAAACCGGCCTGGAGCCGAACCCTTCCGCCGGCTCTCTCCAGCTCTTTCGGCGAGATCTTGATCGGTTCCGGAGGGAAGACTGCTCCGTTGCGCCAAGCTCCGGTCGGAGCGGAAGTTCGACGGCGGTGCACACAAACAAAGAGCCCTTCTCCACAGCCGGGTTAGACTGTGCCAGAACCGGCGCAACGGTCGCGCCCCCGCCTCATCTCTGGAGAAAACCTTGCCACTTCCCGCATTCGCCCCGCTATTGCTTCCGCTCGGCGCGCTATTCGGCGCCATGCCCTTCGACCCCGCACCGGCCTGGCAGTCGGCCGAGAACGCGGAGTTTTTCACCGGCGGAGTGCTGGTGGACATGGATGACGACGGCGATCAGGAGTTTGTCTCGTCCGCCGGCAACGACATGAAACGGGCCGCGAACTTTGTCTGGCGCAACGACGGCGGCGTGCTGGCCGGGAGCGCCACCTGGGTCTCCGCCGATCGCGACTACTCCGGGCATTGCGCCGCGGGCGATCTTGATGGTGACGGTTTTCCGGAGCTGGCCGTGGCCAACTACCTGAGCAGTTCCGGCGGCGCCACCCAGTCGCAGCTCTACCGCAACTTCGGCGGCACCCTGGAGAGTTCACCGTCGTGGCTGAGTGGAGGCGACACCTTTTACTCCTTCTCCTGCGCGTTCGGCGATCCGGACGGCGACGGTGATCTCGACCTGGCGTTCGCCTGCGGGGAGCAATACAGCGGCGTGCGGGAGCGCGGGCGGGTGTTTCGCAATCTCGGCGGCACCCTGGAGAGCACGCCCTCCTGGCAGATGGCGCAGGCGCGCATGAGCTACGACACGCAATGGGTGGATGTCGACCAGGATGGTGATCTGGATCTGTCGTTCATCAGCGCCGAAGGTCCGGCCCTGATCTATCGCAATGTCGACGGCGTGGTGGAAACCACCCCGGCCTGGGAATCCGCCGATGCGGACGACGGCAACTCGCTGATCTGGGGCGATGTCAACAACGACGGTTTTCCCGATCTGGTGACCGCCAACAACGATCAACTCGGTGGCGACGGTTATTTCGAACTCTATCTGAACCAGGGCGGTTGGCCAGCGACACTGCCGGTGTGGAAATCGGCGAGCCGTGGTTATGGCGCGGCGGTGGCGCTGGCCGATTTCGATTTCGACGGCGATCTGGATCTGGCGGCGGGGCGCTGGTGGTCGCGGGTGGCGATCTACGAGAATGTCGGCGGCACTTTCAGCGCCGATCCGGTGTGGGAGTGCGATCCGAGCTACGAGAGCGTGGCGGAGGAGATCGCGATCGGCGACGTCGACGGTGACGGCGTTCGCTATGTGGTGTTCGAACCGCTGGCGGTGGGCGGCGGGCGCAAGCTCTTCTATCTGCGCAATCAGCCGGCGGCGGAGATCCTGGCGCTGCGGG
>JALXCG010000063.1 GCA_026991065.1 Gemmatimonadota bacterium
CAGTTGTTCTCGGTCTGGTTCAGAGTGCCGACCATGGTGACATCCTGCTTCGGCCAGTAGTACATCCAGGAGTTGCCGTAGCCATCGTGACCGATGATCTCTCCCTGGCCGTTGCCGAGTTCCACCAGGAAAAGGCCGAGACCGTAGTCGACATCGGGTTGGCCGGTCGGGGTGCGATGGAGCATCTCCGCCTGCAGCGCGGGATCCTGGATCAGGGTGCCGTCGGCCAGCGCGCGGGCGAAGCGCTCCAGGTCGCGGGTGCTGCTGACCAGGCCGCCACCCGCCCAGTCAGCGGTCTGGTGGATCTTGGGGTACATGTCGCCGGTACCTTCGTAGCGGTGCGATTCCGGGGTGTCGCCGGGGCGCGGTTGGCGCCACTGCAGCCATGTGTCATCCAGGCCGAGCGGGGTGAAGAGGCGTTCCTGGTAGACCTGGTGAAGCGGTTCACCGGTCACCGCTTCGATAATCAAGCCGGCGAGAACGTAGCCGGTGTCACTGTAGTGCCAACCGGTTCCGGGAACAAATATGGGGTCGAGATCGGGAATGTAGGCGAGGATCTCGTTCGGTTCCCAGAAGCGGTTGGGGGCGATAATGTAGTCGAAAAGAAAGGCGTTGACCCCGGGCAGAATGAAAGGCGGGTCATACCAGTAATCGGGCAGGCCGGAGGTGTGCGCGAGCAGTTGGCGAACCGTGAGTTCGGGCCCGTAGTCGTGGCCGTCGATCACCAGGAGCCCGGCGGTGGTTTCCGGCGGCAGAAGATCGCCGGTGGTGTCATCGAGCGAAAAGAGGCCCTCCTGAATCAGCAGCAGAGCGGTGACCGCGGTGAACGCCTTGGAGGTGCTGGCGATCTGAAAAACCGCGTCGCGCTGCATGGGCAGGCCGCTGTGGGTCAGCTCACCGGAGGTTCCCTCCCACAGCACACCATCGGCGGCCGAAGCGACCCGAAAGACGCCGCCGCCATAGCCTTTGTTGGCGGCGACCAGCCAATCCAGTGTGCGCTGCAGAGGGGGCCCGAGGGGGATGGTCGCCGTGGAGGATGGCGGGGCAATTGGAGCAGTGTCCGGAGTGGCGGCAGCGGCCTGGCAGAGCAGCACCGCGGCGGCAAGGGCCGCCCTGCGCAGGGGGCGATGGATCCGGTTGGTGATCGTGAGATTGTTCATGGTTCGGTTGGCACTCCACGGCGTCTCAACACCCGAGCGGTTGCATCCCTCCTGCCGCCCGACTGCGGCGGGGAAGAGGGCGGGCTGCGCCGACTCGGTGCAGATGGATACATCTCGATTCTTCAGGATACGCCGACAAGAGCTAGAATCTTCCACGTCCGCCGGACTTCGGTCCTCTGCTCTGCCCACAACTGGTGGCGGGAAACGCCGGCGCACAATGCGGCATTCACGCCAAGTGTAAGCAACTCCGCCCGACGATTCCTCGCCATTTCCTCCACACCGACAGGAGCCTTCCCATGCCCGCGCACTGCTGCAAGCCCCTCGCCACCCTCGCTCTTGGATTGATTCTGGCGCCCGGCGCCCATGCTTTCAGCAGCTATTTCAACAATCGCTGCGCGGCCTGCCACTTCGACGACTCCATCACCTGCGACGGTTGCCACCACCACCGTGGCCGCTTGAGCGCGAGCGCGGACCGGGACGAATATCAGCCGGGAGATCCGATCGTGGTGACGCTGGACGGCGGGGCAAAGAAAAGCGGCTGGATCCGGGCGATTCTCTACGATGATCAGGATCTGGAGGTCGCGATCGCCAGCGGTCCCACCGGGACCGGTGATGACAGCATGGGAGATGCCGTGCTCTTTCCGGTGGAACTAAGCGCGGTGGCGCCGGAGGAGGAGGGTGATTACACCTGGACCGCGACCTGGTTCGGTGCCGAGAGCAACGGCAGCGGCCATCTGGAGGTAGGCGTTCCGGTTCAGTTCCACGTGACCGCCCCGGTCGGCATCGCCAACCGCGCCAGTTGGGGAGTTCTCAAGGCAGCGCGCAAGCGATAGGAGCCCCGGTCGCCAATGGATGCCCTGCACGCTGACGCCGCTGGACATAGAAAAAGGCCAAAAGTCTTACTTTACAGTAATTTCTGGCCTTCATCGATTTCTGGGGAAGGGATTTTGGTACCGGAGGCGGGACTCGAACCCGCACGAGCTCGCGCTCACTAGATTTTGAGTCTAGCGTGTCTGCCAATTCCACCACTCCGGCGAGAGTCATGAGTATGCGTATTTCGCCCCAAAAGTCAAGCTGGGAACCACGACCGCTTCGTTCCACCATCAAGGTTCCATCTGGGTCGTCGAAAGACAGGAACGAGAGGAGATCCCCGGTGTGTGGGAGTGGAATCTCTGCGCCGGATCCACTCAAAAGAAAAGGTTTGACCTCGGTGGCGATCTTGACCTAGGGTTTCGACTCCTTTCGGGGCCATAGCTCAGCTGGGAGAGCGCGTGACTGGCAGTCACGAGGTCAGGGGTTCGATCCCCCTTGGCTCCACCAGATTAGAAAGGGCCGAAGACTCAATCAGAGTTTTCGGCCTTTTTTTTGTGTGCGGGGCCGCGCGAAGGGATCTCCATGCAAGAAACTCGAAAGGCCCACTCTCC
>JALXCG010000064.1 GCA_026991065.1 Gemmatimonadota bacterium
TGTCGGTCTTCGGTGCCGGCTACACGGTGGCGACTGCGCTCCTGCAAAAGGTTGCCGGCAAATAGCCTCGTCGCGGCGCCCATGCGCAGTGGGTGCCGCGTGGATGGTTGCGGGTCCCGCCCGGGACGATTCTAAGTATCGCGCTCCGGGGCGATCTGGTGCAGCATGACCGGGTGCCCTTCGGGATCAACCACGATCGCCATCTTGCACACTTCGACCCCCTCGGGCGTGCGGTTGGTCCAGATCTCCTTGGCGATGGGGGTGCCCGCGGCGCGCAGTTTCTCCACCTCCGCCTCGATATCATCGGTCTCGAGCGCCAGATAAGCGCGGGTCTCATCGCTGAATTGCGGTGAGTAACCGTCCAGGGCGATGCTCTTGCCATCCGGCGTGTCGAACTCCGCCCAAACCGTGTCGTAACTCGCGGTATTGGGCAATCCCAGCACCTCGCCGTAGAACTGCTTCATCTTTTCCATGTCGCGTGTCGGGTGAGCGAAAAAAGCGACTTTCTTGATCATCGTCTATTCTCCTTTCCTGTAGGGCGCTCTCAGCGCCATGTCTCCAACCGGAGAATACTCGATCCCATGGAACCGCAATAGCCCCCCTGGAGCCCCGCCCTTGCTTGCTCAGCCCGACACTCCGAGTGCCGAGATCCCCGCCCCGCTGCCTGCGGAACGCCTCTACCTGATTCTCGCCGCGATCTTCATCGCGGCCCTGGTCACCTGCAACTTAATCTTTCAGAAGTTCTTTGTTTGGAGCCCATTCGGCCTCTACACCTTCGAGATCAGCGTCGGCATTCTCCCCTATCCGATCACCTTTCTGGTCACCGACATCGTCAGTGAACTCTACGGCAGCAAGCGCGCCAACGCCATCGTCAGCGCCGGATTCATCGCCAGCATTTTCGTCATGGGGGTGGTGACATTGGCGACCACGGTCACCCCCACCGCCTGGTCACCGGTGGACGCCCCCACTTTTTCCAAGGTCTTCGGTCTCTACGGACCGGCGGTGTTCGCGTCGATGAGCGCCTACCTGGCGGCGCAATACATCGACATCCGGATCTTCCACTTTTGGAAGGAGCTAACCCACGGGCGTCATCTGTGGCTGCGCAACAACGGCTCCACGATCGTCTCGCAGTTTGTGGATACGCTCTCAGTGCTGCTCCTGCTCTGCCTCGCCGGGGTCATCGAGTGGCAGCGATTCGGCGCGCTGCTGGCCAACGGATTCCTCTTTAAGGTGATCGTCGCCCTGCTCGACACGCCCTTCTTCTACCTGGCGGTGCACTGGCTCAAGCCGCGGGTGGTGGTGGCCGAAGCGCAGGCTCCAGCCGCAACCGGCCGCGCCTGAAACCGCCGCGCCTATTCCGCCATGACGAGGTGGCGCAGAAGTTCGTGGATTTCGGTCACCTGCGGGGCATCCAGCCGCGCAGCGATCGCCTCCAGTTCCGCCAGCGCCCGCTCCAATTCCCCCTCGCCGATCAGAGCGTGCACCCGCACCCAGCGCAGTTGCCAATCATCCTCACCGCGAGCCGCCAACAACCGATCCAGACTCGCCCGCGCCGCACCATAGGCCCGATTGGAGAGCAGCGCCACCGCCTCCTCCAACTCTGGATCGGCGACTCTCTGCGCGTCCGCATCCGCGTCCGCGTCCCCGCTCTCCGCGCCCCGCAGAACCGTTGCCGGCGCCAGCGGCAGGAGCCGCTCACCGACCTCATCCAGCAACGCCTCGACCCACTCGCCGATCCGTTCCCGCATTTGAGCCACGGCCAACTTGCGCCGCTCCCGCGCGGCGCCACGCACCATCCGCGCCGCCACCGCCCGCGGATCGAGCCCAACCCGCCGGAGTTCCGTGGCGGCATCGAAATCCTCCTCCTCGGGGGCCTCCACAAAAGCCTCACTCAAGCGCAAAGCCAGATCCACTTCGTCGTCGGGTCGTTTTCTCTTTTCACCCACGCCCTGCCCCGCCTTCCACTTGCAACTTGAATGCCATGCGCCGCAACCGTTTGAGCCGATTGTTCACAGCGCTTACCGGAATCCCCAGGTGCGCTGCCAGAAAGCGCGGCCGCGCCGCGCAACCGGCCTGGATCGCATCGATGAGCGCCGCCAACTCGGGGTAAGCGGCCGCCGCCCGGCGCAACTCCGCGATCCGCGCGCGCCGCAGCCCCACCTCTTCGCGCCGCAACCACACCTCTTCCGGCGTTGCCGGCGCGGCTGCGTCCCGGTGACGCCGAGCGACCAGCAGCGCTTCCGCCTCCACGCCCCCGGCATCCACCGGATAGCGCGTCTCGTGGCGGCTCGCCGAGCGTTCAAAAAGATGGCTCATCTCGCTTTTCACCACGCCTTTCAGGAAGAGCAGAAGCTCCGGCTGTCGTTCCGGCGACCAGCGCCGCTCGCCGGTCCACACCTTGCGAATCGCCACCGCCGCCAGATCCTCCGCCGCCAGACCCTGCGCCATGGCATCGGCGGCGCCGGCGCCCCAGCGATAGCAGCGCGCCACATAGGCCGCATAGGCGGTCAGTTGCACACCGATCGACGCCCAGTCGGCCGCCGCCAGGAGCGCCATGCGCCGGCTGACCTCTGCCGCGGATTC